>JAHEOG010000209.1 GCA_018609925.1 Gammaproteobacteria bacterium | reverse complement strand
TGCCAGGCGATGGCCTCCCCCTCGCGATCGGGGTCGGTGGCGAGGTAGAGGACCTCGGCCTTTTCCATCTCGGCGGCGATGGCGTCCACGTGCTTCTTGTTCCGCTCGATGACCTCGTAGGTCATGGCGAAATCGCGATCGGGATCCACGGCCCCCTCCTTGGCCCGGAGATCCCTGACATGGCCGTACGAGGCTATGACTCGGAACTCATCACCCAGGTAGCGGTTGATGCTTTTGGCCTTGGCGGGGGATTCGACGACGACGAGCTGTTTGGCCATGGGAAAACCTGCAAGCACCGGCGCCCCACCGGCCCTTACCTTCGGGATCCGGTCAACCGAAGGCCGCCCGAATGCAACGGACGGCCGCGGGATTGGGGCTAGGCGCGCTGGATGGGGCTAGTGGAAGACTCCGTCCAGCCGATCAAAGATCATGTCCTCGACCCAAACGTAGGCCCCTTCCTGCCCCGGCCGGTTGTGCAAGACCATGAGCAGTACCCAGGAGAGGGCCTCGGTATCGATCTCCTCGCTGTCCAGGGCCATGACCCGGTCGATGACCACCTCTCGGGTTCGGGCATCGATGACCCCAGTGTCCTCGAGGAAGGCCAGAAACCCCCGAGCGTCCCGGGTGAGCTTATGGCTTTCCTCGCTGGTAAAGACCCGCACGGAGCCGTCGGATGGCCCGGGGCCGCTGCTCGGCTGGTCCCCGTCCTGCTGCTCCGCCAGGCCTTCCAGCCAGGAAAAGGCCTTACGGACCTTGGCCCCGGTGAAACCGGCCTCCAGGAGCTCGTTCTCCAAAGTCCGTTGGTCGGGCTCTTCTTCCAGGGGCTCCGAGAAGTAGTTCTCGAACAGATACATCAGGATGTCGAGGACGTTCTCGTTCATGATCGGCGGCTCCCTCCTTCGGGTGAGCAGGCTTCGGCCAGGCGGGTAAAGAAGCCACCCGGCTCAGAAGCCACCAGCCCCCGAATTTCGAGCTCCAGGAGAATGCCCGAAACCCGGTGGGGGGTCAACCCGCTGCGGGCGGCGACCTGCTCCGGGGCGGTGGCCTGAAGTTCGACGGCCTGGAGGACGGCTTGTTGGTCAGAGGTAAGACCGGCGTCGGGGGGCTCGGTTTCACGAGGGCTGCTGGCTAGGCCGAGTTGGGAGGGCCCGGACTGGGGAAGCTCCTCGGCAATATCGACCAGGGTCTCCACCAGCTTGGCCCCCTCCCGGATCAGGCGATGCGGGCCCCGACTCAAGGGGCTCTGGATGGGCCCGGGAATGGCCCAGACCTCACGTCCCTGCCTACCGGCCCAGCGCGCGGTGGTCAAGGCCCCGCTGCGGGGCCCGGCCTCCACCACCAGCACGCCCAGGGAGAGCCCGCTGATGATGCGGTTGCGCTGGGGGAAATTGGGTCCTTGAGGGGGGACCCCGGTGGGGAACTCCGAAACCAGGGCCCCGGAGCCCGCAATCTCCTGGGCGAGGGAAGAGTGCTCGGCAGGGTAGATCCGGTCCGGGCCGCAGCCCTGGACGGCAACGGTGGTCCCGTTCGCCTCCAGAGCCCCCCGGTGCGCGGCCCCATCGATGCCCCGGGCCAATCCGCTGACCACGGTGAATCCGGAGGCGGCCAGATCCCGGGCAAAGGATCGCGCATTTTCCTGCCCTGATCGGGTAGGGCGCCGGGTCCCCACCACCGCGATGAGGGGTCCCCGATCCAGGGCCGCGGGATGGCCCTCCACGTAGAGCAAGGGTGGCGCATCCGGGATTTGGACCAAAAGCTCGGGATAACCAGGCTGGTTTCGTGCCAGGAGGTGGTGGTGATCCTGTTGGAGCCAATGGCAATCGGTGTCCTCCCGGGGAGAGCCCCGGTTGGCTTTGCGAGCGGCAAGGGCCGGTTCGGGGAGCCCGATGGCGCGCAGTGACTCGGGATCGGCGGCGAGGGCCTCCCCGGAGGAAGGGAACCGATCCATTACTCGGGAAAGGAGCCGGGGGCCCACGCCGGGCAAGTGCCGGAAGTGGAGCCAGGCCCGGGCATCGGGGGAAAGGGGCACGATCAGCTCTCGGGGCTGTGCACCCGATCCCCAGCCTCAACAGGGAGCTGATTCCGCATGATCAGTGCGAAGCTCAACCGATCCTTGGTCTGAATTACCATGATCTCCCCCTTTTCGCGACCGGGAAGACGAGCCTTGCCCTCTTGCCCCGGCTCCGAGACCCGCCGGGGGTGACCCCGGACCCTAAGGACATGGCCCCGCTCCAGGCCGTCCCGAGCCCCGAGGTCGAGCACCACCATCTGGCCCTGACCCAGCATGGTTTCCCCGCCCACATGGCGCAGGATACGCCCTTCCACCGCGGGCGCCGGCTTAGGCAGGAAGCGGGTCCTCTCCAGCGCCTCCCCTCCCGGGTAGAGCCGATCCCCGGCTTCAATGGGGGCATAGGTTCGCTCCACCGTGGCCTCACGAAGCCCGTCGGAGGTGGCTCCCTGAAGCTGGATACGCCCGGTGTGGGTTAACAGGTAGCCGAAGAGCTTCTCGCTGTCCGGATCCCGGATGGGATCCGGCTTTTGGAAGGCGTACCAGACCTCCCCCGCCGGGTCGTTGCCGTTGTTTAACCGGACAAAGACCCGGTCCCCGGAGCTGTACATGACCCGCTCCTTGGCTCCAGCCACTAAGCGGGCACCCACCGCATCGGGGTTGCTTTCCTGGCCCAGCAGGCCGTAGCGATCCACGTAGGGGAGTACGACGCTGCGGTCCACGGTTTCGATGGCCTCCAGGCGCTCCACCGGCCGTTCCTTGACCCCGGGGGAAAGACGCTCCACCCGCTGTCGGGTGACCTTGGGCTCCCCATCCACCATTCGCAGCCGCAGCCGGTCCCCGGGATAGATCAGGTCCGGGTTGGAAACGAAGGGATTGCGGTCCCACAGCTCGGGCCATTTCCAAGGGTCGTCCAGGAACCTGGCCGCGATGTCCCAAAGGGTGTCGCCTTCCTGGACCGTATAGACGGCCGGGGGATCGGTGCGGAGGTCGTCCTGGGTCAAACCCCAGGCGGGGGGAATCAGGGCGAGCCAGAGGATGAGGCAGCGGATTACCATGGAGCTCCGCCGTAGGGGGCAGGCCCCGTGGGGGCCCGGTGGCTTGTGTCTCCCTCTGCTACCACATCGCCGGCCCTGGGGCAATCGATCCCATGGTCGGCGTCGAATACCGGGGCGAGGGCCAAGGGGGTCATCATTGGGATGCGGGGGCCTGCTGGTAGCTGATCCGGGCGCCCTCCCGCAGCTGGGCGAGCAGGTCCTGGATGGCCTCCTCCTTGAGGCGGCTCCGGATGGCTTCCCGGACCCGGTCCAAGGGCGGCGGGGAAACCTGCCGGCGGGCCGTGACCCGGGCCAGGATCCAATTACCATCCTCGGCCACCGGGCCCACCACCTGCCCTTTGGCGGCTTCCCGAAGGGGTTCCGCCAGGGTCCCGGGCAGCAGGTCGAGGAAGACCCATTCCCCGCCGTTCGCCGTATTCTTCAGCTCTCTGTGAAGCTCCTCGGCCTGGGCGCGGGTGGCGGCGCCGCGGCGGACGAGCCGTATCTGCACCGCCTCCCCGCTCGCCGTAAAGCGGTCGCGGTAGAAGGCTTCCACCCGTTCGGGAGTGACCCGGTCGGCCACGGTCCGATCCAGCAGGGTACGAATGAGGATGTGGTTCCGGGAGCGCTCAAGGGCCTTCCGAACCTCGGGATCCGTCATCAGGTCCCGTTCCTTGGCCGCTTTCAGGAGCAGATGCCGGTTGATGAGCTCCTCCAGGAGGACCGAGCGAGCCCGGCCGGTGTCCGGTTCCCGAGCCTGGCTGGACTGGTCGTCCAGGGCCTTGCGGTACTCGGCCAGGTCCTCGGTGGTGATCGGCTCCTTGTCCACGGTGGCCAGGGTTCCGGTTTCTCCCGCTGCCACCACCGAGGCCGCTGCGGCAAGGAAGGTCACGCCAGTGACCACCAGCCGGGCGATCAAGCCCGGTACCCCGAGGGGGCCGGTCCCGGCGTCGCTGGAAAGCGGTCTCGCTGCATGGAGGTCCTGGTGTCCCAAGGGACCGCCGGAAACCTGGGCGGCGGCAGAACGGTCGATAAGGGTACTCCCTGAGCCCGCTTACGCTTGCAAAGGGCCCTGGGGGTGTCAACGGTTCCGCCCGCCGACACGTGTTACAATCCTGGCCCGTTTGATCTGGGAAGCCGCCAAATTCGAGAGGTCCTGCCATGGCGATCCTGGATGTCGTGAATTACCCGGACGAGCGCCTCCGCCAGCCTTGCACCCCCGTCGAAGCGGTGGACGGGGAAGTGCGCGCGCTCATCGACGACATGCTGGAGACCATGTACAGCCAGGGCGGCATCGGGCTGGCCGCGCCCCAGGTGGATCGACGGCTCCGGCTACTCGTGATGGACACCAGCGAGGGGCGGGACCGGCCTCTAGCCCTGGTGAATCCGGAGATCCTCGAGGCCCGGGGTCAGCAGGAGGGGGAAGAGGGGTGCCTTTCCCTGCCCGGGGTCTACGAAACGGTGGTCCGGGCCGCCGAGATTACTGTCGGTTATCGCGACCGGGACGGCGGGGAGCACCGGGAAGGGTTCTCCGATCTGGATGCCCGGTGCATCCAGCACGAGATCGATCACCTGGACGGCAAGCTCTTCGTCGATTACCTCTCCCGGCTCAAGCGCAACCGCCTGCGCAAGAAGCTGGAGAAGGAGAAGCGGCTCCAAGCAGCACCGGCCTAGCGGGACGGCCCCTTTCCCTCGCCTTAGCCCGCTCTACCGGAGGCCGCGAACCCGGACGTGGAATCCCTACGCATTGTCTTCGCCGGTACCCCCGATTTTGCGGTCCCCAGTCTGCGGGCCCTGCTTCGGGGCCCCGATGCCGTTGTAGGCGTTGTGACCCAGCCCGATCGCCCGGCGGGAAGGGGCCGCCGCCCCCGGTCCTCTCCGGTGAAGCAGCTGGCCCGGGACGCCGGGGTGGCCCTGACCCAGCCGGACTCTCTCGCCTCACCGGAGAACCGCGCTGCCCTGGCCGCCTGGGCCCCGGACCTGCTGGTGGTCGCCGCCTACGGCCTGATCCTTCCCCGGGAGGTCCTGACGCTCCCCCCCCTTGGCTGCGTCAATGTCCACGCCAGCCTCCTGCCTGCCTATCGGGGAGCGGCCCCCATCGCCCGGGCCATCCTCGACGGCTGTGGCCAAACGGGGATCACGATCCTGGAGATGGCGGAAGGCCTCGATAGCGGACCGGTCCTGTTGCGTCGTCGGCGCACCATTGGAGACCGCGAGACGGCCGGGGAGCTCCACGACGGCCTCGCCGAGCTGGGGGCCTCGGCACTCATGGAGGCCCTGCACCAGCTGAAGGCAGGGACGGCCGAGCCCGAGCCCCAGGACCCGGATCGGGTCAGTTACGCGCCCAAGATCCGGAAGGCCGAGGCCGAGCTGGACTGGAACCAGCCCAGCGACTTCCTGGACCGCGCGGTGCGTGCCTTCAATCCGTGGCCCGTGGCCTTTACCCCCCGCGGGGATGGCCTGTTGCGCATCTGGGGAGCTTGGCCCGGGGCCGCGTTGGACGGAGCCCCCGGAACGGTGGTGTCCGGGCCCAAGGGTCTTCCCCAGGTGGTCTGCGGCGACGGCCGGGGTTTGATCCTGGAGGAGGTTCAGCCGGCGGCACGGAGCCGCATGCCGGCAGACGCCGCCGTTCGGGGAGGTCACCTCCAACCGGGGGAGCGATTGGGTGCCGAAAGAGGGGAAGGAGGGGATGGCCCCAAGGGATAGAGTGCCTTGGGGTCCTTGGTCCCTGGCCAACGAGGAGGAGCTTGAGGCATGCATAGCGGGCTGAAGACCGCCTTGTTCATGGCGGCCCTTACCGGCCTGTTCCTGGTTGTGGGCGCCCTGATGGGTGGCGCCATCGGCATGGTAGTGGCGCTCGGGTTCGCCGTGGTGGCGAACGTGGGCTCTTATTGGTACTCGGACCGCATGCTCCTGCGGATGTACAAGGCCCGGCCCGTGGACCGCCAGGAGGCCCCCCGCCTGCTGGCGATCGTCGAGGAGCTGGCCGAGCGGGCCGGGTTGCCCCTGCCAGCGGTCTACATCGTGGAGGAGGACTCGCCCAACGCCTTCGCCACCGGGCGCAACCCCGAGCACGCGGCGGTGGCGGTTACCACCGGGCTCCTGGAGCTCCTCGACGAGCGGGAGCTGCGCGGGGTGCTGGCCCATGAGCTGGCCCATGTCCGCAACCGGGACATGCTCATTGCCACCATTGCCGCTACTGTGGCCGGAGCCATTGCCGCCTTGGCCAGCATGGCCCAGTTCCTGCTTCTGTTCGGGGGCCATCGCCAAGGCGGGGGCAGTCCGCTCGGGATCGTGGGGATCCTGCTGGCCATGATCCTGGCCCCCCTTGCCGCCGCTCTCATCCAGATGGCCATCTCCCGCTCACGGGAGTACGGGGCCGACGAGGCCGGTGCCGAGATCGGAGGCGACCCCGAAGCCTTGGCTCGGGCCCTGGAGGAGCTGGCTCATGGGGCGAGCCGTCGTCCCATGGAAAAGGCCGAGTCCCAACCCGCCACCGCTCAGCTGATGATCGTCAATCCCCTTTCCGGTAAGGATCTGCAGCAGCTTTTCGCCACCCATCCCCCCATGCAGGACCGCGTCCGGCGCCTCCGTGCCATGGCCTAGAGAGAGGGGGACCGTCCTTTGAGCGCCCCCCCGAACCGCGCCGCCCGGGCCCCGTCCGGCTCGGAACGGGGCGCGCTGGTGCGGGCGCGCGCCGCTGAGGCGGTCCAGGGGGTCCTAAGCAACGGGCGGCGCCTCGAGGAGGCCCTCTCCTACGAAGGCTTGGAGCGGTCCAATCGGGCCCTTCTGCGGGATCTGGCAACTGGCACCGTCCGCTGGGGCCTTCGCCTGGAGCCCTTGCTGGATGACCTCCTGGATCGTCCCCTTCCCCGCCGGGAGGTCCAGGTCCGTTCGGTCCTACTGGTGGGGCTGTATCAGCTGGCGAATACCGGGATTCCCCAATATGCGGCGGTTTCCGCCACCGTCGGGGCCTTGCCCGGAAACAAGCGCTGGGCCCGGCGTCTGGTGAACGGGGTCCTGCGGCGGTTCGCGCGGGAAAGCGCCGACCGCCTTGCCAAGGTGGACCGACGGGGGCCCGCCACCCGAACCTCGCACCCCCAGTGGCTGGTGGCTCGGTTTCAGAAGGCCTATCCCAAGCACTGGGAGAGGGTCCTGACTGCCAACAACGGCCCCCCTCCCCTGACCCTTCGCGTTCGTGGCGACCTGCCAGCCTATGTCCAGGAGCTGGCGGAGGCCGGCATCGAGGCGGATTGTGTGCCTGAGGTGCCTTCGGCGGTCCGTCTGGCCCAGTTCCGGCCCGTCCCTAGCCTGCCCGGGTTCGCCCAGGGGCGGGTTACGGTGCAGGATGGGGCTGCCCAGCTCGCCGCCCCGCTGTTGTCCCCCCGCGCGGGCGAACGGATCCTGGATGCCTGTAGCGCCCCGGGCGGGAAGCTGGCCCACCTCCTCGATCTGGCTCCCGAGGCGGAGATCGTAGCCTTGGAGCAGGACCCCCAGCGCTTGGACCGGATCCGCGAGACACTGAACCGGCAAGGGCTGGAGCCCGCCCGGGTGATGGCGGGGGATGCCTCCCGGCCCGTGGAGTGGTGGGACGGCCAGCCTTTCGACCGCATACTGGTGGATGCGCCCTGCTCGGGTACGGGGGTAATCCGGCGCCATCCCGACATCAAGTACCTGCGCCGGGAAGGGGATCTGGCCACCATGACCCGCCGCCAGGACGCCCTTCTGGAAGGCCTTTGGCCCCTGTTGCGGAAAGGCGGCCGTCTGCTCTATGTCACCTGCTCGATCCTCCCCGAGGAGAACGCGGAGCGGGTGTCGGCCCTCCAGGATCGCCACCCCGAGGCCGCCGGCGAGGCGCTTCCGGAAAAGTGGGGGTTCCCCTATGGACCGGGTCGCCAGATCCTTCCGGGGGAGCACGGCATGGACGGGTTCTTCTTTGCCCGGTTGCTGAAGGAGGGGTCCTGATGAGCCCGTCCCGCCCGTTCGCCCAAACCGTGGCGGTCGCCGCCCCGGCGGATCGCCTGGGGGATCTGGCCACCTGGGCCCAGCAGATGACCGAGGCGGGCGTCGATGGCCTGGCGCTGGACGGTCTTCCCGAAGATCCGGTAATACCGGTGCTCCTGGTCACCCTCCGGCGTGTCACTCCTCTGCCCCTGGAGCTCCATTGTCCCCCCGGGGTGCACCCAAACCCCAAATGGGCCTCCCTGATCGCGGAGACGGGCCTGGACTGGCTTGTCCCCTTCCATCCGGCACCGAAAGATCTCCGGCGAGCCCTGTCCGATCGAGGTATCGGGGCGACCTGGCCTGCTTCCGCAGGTCCCCCGGATCCGGGATCCGCGCGTGTCCACGCAGGCACGTCCGTCGAGGACCGGGCGAAGCTGACGGGTGTCCCGGCCGGGTGTGAGCGCTCTGTAACCATTGGCCGGGAAGAGGCCCCGGCTCCTCCCGAGGCCTTCGGGGGGGATCGCCTCGTCCTGCCCGGAGAGCGACTGGAAGGGTCCGATCCGGAGGCCCGATTGGCGGCATGGCGACCGTGAGGCGACTCTTTGGCTTGGGGCTCGCTCTGGTTGCCCTGATCGGACCCCCCTTTGAGGTTCGGGCCGAGGGGCTAACGGTTAGCCAGCTCCAAGTTAGCCCTTCCCCGGGGGGACAGTGGAGTGCTCAGGTGACCTGGAAGGTCCCGTGGCAGAAGGAGCCCTATCGGGAGGTCCACGAGGGGGTCCCCATCGATTTCACCGTAACCCTGCGGGTGTTCCGTGAACGGGGTTGGTGGAACGACGAGGAGGTGGCCACTACGCGGGTCAAACGGGAGGTCTATTATAATCGCTTGACCAACCAGTACCGGGTCATCGACTGGGAAGAAGGCGACCGGTATTTCACCCGAGAGTGGGAAGAGGCCCGGGAGCTAGTTCGAAAGACCGGTGCCATTCCCGTCGCCGGGACGGATCGGTTGAAGGCAGGAGAGGCCTACTACCTCGGGGCCCGGGTTCGGGCCAGTCGGGAGCAGCTAAGCCTTCCCGCCCGCATGCTGGCGGTGTTCGGGCGTCTCTTTAAAGGCGCGAGCGATTGGCGCTACCAACCCCTGGAACCTTGAGGGGGCGCTTCTCCGCCCCTAGTCGCTGGGCGATGGGCCTTCTGGTGGTGGGCCTATTGGTCTCGCTGGTGCTGACCTCGCGGGCCTTGGAGCGTGGCTCCCTTCTGGGCGAGTCCTTCCTGATCCTTTTGTTTGCCGACCTGGCCGCGCTGTTGGTGCTGGCCGCCGTAATCCTGACCAATCTCGCCCGGCTGATCTCCGCCCGCCGCAAAGAGGCCCTCGGGGCCCGGCTGACTACCCGGCTTCTCGGGCTCTTCGTGGTCTTTGCCCTGGTGCCCGCGGCGATCCTGTTCTTCTTTTCCTTCCAATTCATCCAGCGCAGCGTGGAAAGCTGGTTCCAAGTAGAGGTGGAGAGCGCCTTAGATGAGGCCCTGGAAATGGCCCAGCTACACCTGGATCGGCGTAGGCAGACGGTCCTGACCAAGGGCCGGAAAATCGCGGGGGAGCTGGCTGGCCAGGATCTGGAGGTCTCCTCGCTGGTCTTGTCGCGGCTACGGCGCGAGCGGGACCTGGCGGCCCTGGCCTTGTTCAAGCCCAACGGGACCCTGGTGGGCTCCAGCTCCAGCGAGCCCTCCGCGGATTTCCCCCGGGCCCCTTCCCGGAAGGAGCTACTCCAGGCTTCCGGGGGCCAAGCCTTTAGCCTGTTGGTTCCCGGCCAACAGGAACAGCCGTGGCGGGTCCTCGCCTATGTCCCGGTGGACCGTCCTGTGGCCGAGGACCGGATACTGCGTGTGGAGGAAACCATTTCGGCCAGTGTGGCCCGGCGATCGGAAAGCATTCAGCAGGCGGCGGAAACCTATCGTCGACTGCAGCTGGAGCGGGGCCCGGTGAAGACGAGCTTCCTCCTGACCCTGACCCTGATCCTGGTGCTCACGGTCTTCGTCGCCATCTGGCTTTCTTTCCGCCTTGCCGACCGGATCTCCTCGCCTATCCGGGAGCTGGCGCGCGGGACCCGCGCCGTGGCCCGTGGCGAGTACGGCCATCAGATCCCCGTGCCAAGCAGCGATGAATTAGGGGTCTTGGTGCGATCCTTCAATACCATGACCCGCAGGCTAGCCTCTGCCCAGGAGGAGATTCGCGCATCCCACTCGGAGGTCCAGGCCCGACGGGCCTATCTGCAGACGATCCTGGACAGCCTGACCGCCGGTGTGGTGACCCTGGACACCCGTGGCGGAATCGATACCGTAAACCCTGCGGCCCGGGAGATCCTGGCCCTTGCCGAAACCGCCTTCGTTGGCAAGGATCTGGATGGGGTCGTAGCTGAGCATCCCCAGCTCCAGCCCCTCTCCGATTTCCTAAGCCGCCTCCGGGCCCGGCCCCACTCGGTGACCGCCGAGCAGGTAGAGCTTCCCGGGATCCAGCGGGGAACGGTGACCCTCTTGCTGCGGGGTGCGCCCCTTCGTCCCGGGGAGGGTGCGGAGATCTCCGGGTTTGTCGTGGTCTTCGACGACATCACCGAGCTCTCCCGCGCCCAGCGGGCCTCCGCTTGGGGCGAGGTGGCCCGGCGCTTGGCGCACGAGATCAAGAACCCGCTGACGCCCATCCAGCTTTCGGCGGAGCGCCTTCGGCGCAAGTACCTGGATCGGTTGGGTCCGGAGGGGGACGCCCTGGATCGCGCCACCACCACCATAATCCAGCAGGTGGAAAGCCTTCGGGACATGGTCAATACCTTCGCCGAATACGCCCGCCACCCGGGGACCGAACTGGTCCAGGAAGGGCTCAACGACCTGGTCGAGGAAACGGTCGCCCTCTATCAAGAGCAGGGCAGGGCCCGGATCGAGACGGATCTGGCCGAGGGCCTGCCTCCGGCGCTTCTCGACCATTCCCGCATGGCCCAGGTGCTTGGGAATCTGATCCGCAATGCCCAGACCGCGGTGGAGCAAGCGTCCGAGCCCGGCCGGATCCGGATCACCACCGGGTGCAGCGACCCGGAATGCCAAGGTCTGTACCTGGAGGTCGCCGACGATGGCCCCGGGTTCCCCGCCGAGCTCCTAGACCGCATCTTCGATCCGTACGTGAGCACCAACCAGCAGGGCTCGGGTCTGGGACTGGCCATCGTGCGCAAGATCGTGGAAGAGCATGGTGGGCGGATCCAGGCGGAGAATTCCCCAGAGGGGGGCGCCTGGGTCCGCATCTGGCTCCCGGCCGCTCCTCACGCCCCAGCCGATCAGCCCGAGCAAGCGGCCCATGATTGAGCCCCTGGCCGACCAGGAGGAGCCGGTTCCCGGGGATGGCGGCACCGCCCCCGTTATCCTGGTGGTGGACGACGAGATCGACATCCGCACCGTTCTTGAGGACACCCTCGCCGAGGAAGGCTACGAGGTCCGGTTGGCTGCCGACGCGGGCGATGCCGAGGAGCTTGTCCAGGACCGCCCCCCGGATCTGGTCCTTCTCGATATCTGGATGCCCGGCACCGATGGCATGGAGCTCCTGCGGAACTGGGTTGGTAAGGGGGGTCTGCCCTTCCCCGTGGTCATGATGTCCGGGCATAGCACGATCGAGACCGCGGTGGAGGCCACCCGTCTCGGGGCCTACGACTACCTGGAGAAGCCCCTGTCCCTGGACAAGCTCCTCCTGACGGCGAGCAACGCCCTCGAGGCCGCCCGGCTGCGTCAGGAGAACCAAGCCCTGCGGCTGGGCGAGTCGGGGACCGAGCTGGTCGGTGACAGCGAGGCCATGCTCCACCTGCGGGAGCAGATCGAGCGCCTCGCCGAGTCCGAGGGGGCCGTGCTGATCCTGGGCGAGCCAGGCTCGGGGAAGGAGGCGGTCGCCCGGGCCCTGCATCTCCAATCGGGTCACAGTGGGCCTTTCGTTCCGGTCAGCTCGGCGGCTATTGCCCCGGAAGGCATGGAGGAGCAGCTATTCGGGATTGAAGGCCGGGGCCGGGGTAACCAGCGCCCGGGGCGCTTCGAGGAGGCCGATGGCGGGGTCCTGTTCCTGGACGAGGTGGCCGATATGCAGTCCTCCGTCCAGGCGCGGCTGAATCGGGTCCTGGAGGAACAGCGCTTCGTGCGGGTAGGCGGGAGCCGACCGATCCGGGTGGATGTTCGGGTGGTGGCGGCCACCAACCGGGACCTGGCCGAACGGGTGAGCGAGGGGGTCTTCCGCAGTGACCTGTATTACCGTCTGAATGTCCTGCCCCTTTGGGTTCCGTCTCTGCGCGAGCGGGCTGAGGACATCCCGCGCCTGGTAGCCCATCTCATGGACCGGCATTGCCGCCGGCAGGGCTTCCGGCCCCGGACCCTCACCGAAGGCGCCTACCGGGCTTTGGCGGAGCATGCCTGGCCGGGGAATGTCCGGGAGCTGGAGAACGTCGTGGAGAGGATGCTCATCCTGTCCGAGGGCGATCCCATCGATACCGCCGAGGCCCGCGCCGCCCTTGGTCCCACCGTGCGGGCCCCAGTGGCGGAAGCCCTGTACGATTCCCCCCTGCGGGAGGCCCGCGAGGACTTCGAGCGCCGCTACTTCGTCCACCACCTTCGCCACAACCGGGGCAACATCACCCGGACCTCCGCCGCCACGGGGCTCGAGCGGACCCACCTCTACCGCAAGCTCAAACAGCTCGGGCTCGATCCGGCCGATTTCAAGCCCGGAAAGGAAGGAAAGGGCTAATGCAGGGCCGGCCCGTGCGGGTGTCTATTGCCATCAAGGGATTGTTGGGTAGAGTGGGACCCCGCTCCCGCCCGATAGGGAACCGGCATGAATAACAGCGGCCAAAGCATTCGCTATCTCCTGCGTACAGTGGTCTTCCTGTTGGTGCTCCTGGCGGGGGCGGTGGTCTTCTACTCGGATCTGGCGCGGATCTTCCTGGCCAACCCCCCCTTGAACGGGATCATTGTCGGTCTCCTGGTGGTGGGCCTGGTGGATGTCCTGTGGCAGCTGATCCAGCTGGCCCGGGAAGACCGGTATCTGGACCGGGTGCACAACTATCTGGCCTACGTCGACCAGAATATGGAGCCCCCGGAGCGGGCCAATGAGGTGATCCTCTACGAGGATCGCCGCCCCCTCACCGAGTTCATGCGGACCCTGCATCAGGTGGTGATTCGGGGGCATCATCACGCCACCTTGCCCTATCTCCTGGACAGCCTGGGAGAGCGCGGGGAGAGTCGGCGGACCCTGCCCCGCTATCTGGCAGGAACCCTCATCGTACTCGGCCTGCTGGGCACCTTCTGGGGCCTGCTGCAGACGGTCCAGGGGATCGAGGGGATCATCGGGACCCTCTCCGGCGACCAGCACGCCAACGTGGCCGCCTTCGTCAGCGCCCTTCGCGAGCAGATGGCCGGGCCCATCAGCGGCATGGCGCTGGCCTTCTCCACCAGCCTCTTCGGGCTCGGGGCGTCGCTGATCCTGGGCTTTACCGAGACCCAGCTGGGCCGGGCTGTCGCCCACGGCCAGACCCGGATCGAGGAGACCATTGTCACCGGGCTGCTTCCCTTCTGGCGCGCCCAGCGCCGCCCGGAGAATCTCGATCTGGAAGCCGAGGACCGCCCCGCCTATACCGCGGCCCTGCTGGAAGGCATCAGCCAGCGCCTGGACAGCCTGACCGAGCAGATGGACCGTCTGCTCAGCCGCCAGCCTGAGCCCGACACCGTGAGCCGCAGCATGGATAAGGTGAGCGAGGAGCTCCGCCACGAGCTCCAGGAGCTGGGGCATCGCCTCGACCACCTGGAGGAGCAGCGCAACCGCTCCATGCGGGACAGCCTGGATCGCCTCGCTCGGGTCCTCGCCCGCGACAAGGATGGCGGGGATGCCTAGGGGCAGGCGCGGCCCCGCCTCCCAGCCGAACATCTGGCCGGGTTTTACCGATGCCCTGGCGGGATTGGTCGTGGCGCTGGTCTTCCTGCTCATCCTGTTCCTGCTCTTTGAGGTAGTGCTCTCCCGCCAGGTCAGTGGTCAGGAAGAGGTAATCCGCAACCTCCGGAGCCAGGTGGAGCGACTGGCCGAGCTCCTGGGCACGGCGGAGGAGCGTCGCAAGGAGCTGGAGGCCCGTCTGGAGGAGAGCCAGGAGCGTCGTCAGGCCTTGCAAAGCCGGGTCACGGAGCTGGAGAGCCGGGGCCAGGAGCTGGAGCGCCGCCTGACCCAGGCCCGGGAGACCCGCAAGGAGCTGGAGGAAGAGCTGACGACGGCACGGGAGCGACGGCGGGAAACGGAAGAGGAACTGGCGGCGGTGCGCCGCGCCCGGGAGGAGGCCGAGGAGGAGCTCGCCCAGGCCCGGGGCCAGGCCGAGGCCTCCCGCATGAACCTGCAGGCCCTCGCGGACTACGTGGAGCGTCTCCAACAGCGCCTGGAGCGGATTCGGGACGCCCTCAAGTTCCAGAAGGAGTCCACCGAGCTGGCGGAGGCCCGCGTGGAACAGCTACGGGAGGAGGTCGAGGAGAAGGAGGAGCGGGTCGAGCAGCAGCGGAGCCAGATCGAGACCATGGCCGCCCGCATCCGGACCGAGCTGCTGCGTCGGGTGGAGGAGCTGGAGCGCTACCGCTCGGAGTTCTTCGGCCGTCTGCGGGAGGTCTTCGCCGACAAGCCCAACATCAAGATCCGCGGGGACCGCTTCGTCTTCCAATCGGAGATCCTGTTCCCCTCGGGACGGGGCCAGCTGACCGAAGGCGGTCGGGACCAGCTCCAGCGCTTTGTGTCGGTCTACGATGAGGTCAAGGCCGCCATTCCGGAGGGCATCGGGATGGTCATCATGGTCGAGGGCCACACCGACCGCGTGCCGATCCGGACCGAGGAGTTTCGCTCCAACTGGGAGCTCTCCACCGCCCGCGCGCTGTCGGTGGTGCACTTCCTGATCGACCGTGGCATCCGGTCCAAGCGCTTGGCGGCCACGGGCTACGGCGAGAATCACCCCATTACGCCCGGCGAGACCCCCGAGCAGCGTCGCCAGAACCGGCGCATCGAGCTCAAGATCACCCAGTACTGAGCCTTAATGCCCGCCTCGTCGCATGACTTCCCCCCGGCGGTGCTGGTCACCGGCTGCTCCTCCGGGATCGGTGCCGCCATCGCCCGGGGCTTGCGGGACCGAGGCTACCGGGTCTTCGCCACCTATCGGGATCCCCGGGACGGCGAGCGTCTGGGCAAAGAGGGTCTGGAGCCCGTGGCCCTGGAGCTGGCCGATCCGGACTCGGTGGCCGCCTGCGCCGGGGAGGTGACGGAGCGCAGCAGCGGCCGGCTGCAGGCCCTGGTGAACAACGCGGCCTACGGCCAGCCGGGGGCGGTGGAGGACCTGTCCCGGGATGTGCTGCGCCACCAATTCGAGGTCAATCTGCTCGGCACCCACGACCTGACGGTGCGGCTGCTTCCGGCCTTCCGCCGCCAGGGCGGCGGACGGGTGATCAACATGAGCTCGGTTCTGGGCCTGGTGGCTCTGCCCTATCGGGGGGCCTACAACGCGACCAAGTTTGCTTTGGAAGGCCTGACCGACACCCTGCGCCTGGAGCTCGCCGGGACCGGAGTCCTACCCATCCTGATCGAGCCCGGACCGATCGCCAGTCGGTTCCGGGAGCACGCGCTGACGGCCTTCCGCGAGAATATCGATGTCGCCGCCAGCGCCCACCGCGATGCCTATCGGGAGGAGCTGGGCGCCCGTCTGGAGAGCGAGGGAAAGGCCCCCTTCACTCTGGGGCCCGAAGCGGTCCTGGCCAAGACAGTGAAGGCGCTGGAGGCCCGCAGCCCCCGCCCCCGGTACTACGTGACCCTGCCCACCTATCTCCTGGCCACGCTCAAGCGGGCCCTGCCCACCTCCGCCCTGGATTCCGTCCTGCGCCGAATCGGCTGAGGGCGGGGTCGTTATCCCCTTGCCGGGGATACGTTATCCTCCGATGCTTGCGTCCCTTTCCGCCACCGCCGTCGGGGTTGCCATCGTGAAGATCGCCATTTTGGGCGCCGGCCAGGTGGGTGCCCCCGTCGCGGAGCAGCTGGCCCTGGAAGGCCACGACATCACCGTGGTCGACCGGGACGAGGAGCGCCTCGGCCAGCTGGGAGAGCGCCTGGACATCCAGACGGTGGGCGGCCACGCCTCCTATCCGGATGTCCTGGAGAGGGCCGGGCTGGGGGCGGCGGATATGGTGCTCGCGGTGACGGGGGTGGACGAAGTGAACATGGTCGCGTGGCATATGGCCGAGACCCTGTTCCACACCCCCACCAAGCTGGCGCGGCTGCGAGCGCCCCAATACCTGACGCACCCCGAGCTGTTCAACCGGGAGGCGATCCCGGTGGACTATATCATCAGCCCGGAGCAGGTGGTGACCGAGTCCATCCACCGGCTGATCCAGCACCCCGGGGCCCTGCAAGTGGTGGACTTCGCGGAGGGCCGGGTGCGCCTGGTTGGGGTCCGGGCCGATCGGGACGGGCCCCTGGTGGGCCACCAGCTCCAGGAGCTGGGCCACCAGATGCCCAAGGTGGACACCCGAGTTGCGGCCATCTACCGCCGTGGTGAGGCCATCATCCCGGAGGGGCCCACCGTGATCGAGGAAGGGGATGAGGTCTTCTTCATCGCGGCGCGGGAGCATATCGGTGGGGTCCTGACCTCCCTGCGGGGGAAGGAGGAAACGGTACGGGGCATCGTTATCGTCGGCGGTGGCAAGATTGGCAGCTCGCTGGCTCAGGCCCTGGAGCGGAGCGCGGTCCAGGTGAAGCTCATCGATAACAACGCCGAGCGGGCGGCCCAGGTGGCCGGGGACCTGAAGCACGCCCTCGTCCTGCACGGCAACGGCGCCGACGAGGAGCTCCTGCGTGAAGAGAACATCGGCGCCATGGACATGTTCGTGGCGGTGACCAACGACGACGAGGCCAACATTCTCTCCTCCATGTTGGCCAAGCAGATGGGGTTGCAGCGGGCGGTCACCCTCATCAATCGCGGTGCCTACGTGGACCTGGTGCAGCAGACGGGGATCGATGTGGCGGTATCCCCTCACCAGGCCACCATCGGCCGCATCCTGGCCCATGTCCGTCGGGGCGACGTCGCCATGGTGCACAGCCTCCGCCGGGGGGCCGCGGAGGCCATCGAGGTCCTCGCCCACGGCGACGCCGCCACGTCCAAGGTGATCGGCAGGCGCCTGGACGAGATCGGCCTGCCACGAGGGGTCACCATCGGGGCCATCGTCCGCGGAGAGCAGGTCCTGGTCGCCCACCGCCACGTGGTCATCGAGCCCGAGGACCACGTGGTCCTGTTCTTGGTGGACAAGCGCCGCATCCCCCAGGTGGAAAAGCTCTTCCAGGTGGGGCTGGAATTCTTCTGACCCCTGACATGCTGCCGCCCCGAGCGGGCACTGGCGGAGGCCATGCACTGGCGCACCATCGGTTACATCCTCGGCCTGCTTCTGATGGTCTTCTCGACCACCATGCTGCCCCCGATCGCGCTGGCCTGGGGCTACGGCGATGGGGCTTTTTGGCCCTTCGTCGAAGCGTTGGGGCTCACTCTCGGCAGCGGGGGTGTCCTGTGGCTGATCAGCCGGGGGGGCCGCCGGGATGTAAGCCACCGGGACGGCTTCCTGCTGGTCACCCTGTTCTGGGTGGTCCTCGCCCTGTTCGGGGCCTTGCCGTTGTTCCTGTCCGGGGTCGCGCCCACCTTCACCGATGCCTTCTTCGAGTCCATGTCCGGACTGACCACCACCGGCTCCACGGTCCTCTCCGGCCTGGGGGAGATGCCCCAGGCGGTGCGCTTCTGGCGCCAGGAGATGCACTGGCTCGGTGGCATGGGCATCATCATCCTGGCGGTGGCCATCCTGCCCATCCTCCAGATCGGGGGGATGCAGCTCTACAAGGCGGAGGTTCCCGGACCGGTAAAGGACCAGAAGCTCACTCCCCGGGTTAGCGAGACCGCCCGGGCCCTGTGGATGATCTACCTCGGCCTCACCGTGGCCGCAGCCCTCGCCCTCTGGGCCGCGGGGCTTTCTGCCTTTGAGGCGGTGGGGCAAAGCTTCTCGGCGGTGGCCACCGGTGGCTTCTCCACCTTCGACGCCTCCATCGGCCACTTCGGCAATCCGGCCGTGGAATACATCCTGGTGGGGGTGATGTTCCTTGGAGGGATCAACTTCGCCCTGCACTTCGCCTTCCTGAACCGGGGGGGATTGCGGGCCTACATCGGCGATCCCGAGTTCCGCACCTACCTCGCCCTACACGTGGGCTCCCTGCTGCTGGTGGCCGGGATCCTCTTGGCCCACCAGACCTACTCGGGGATCGAGGAGGGAATCCGCAAGGCCCTGTTCCAGAGCGTTTCCATCGGTACCACCACCGGCTTCGTCACCGCCGACTACGAGGCCTGGCCCTCCCTGCTGCCCTATTTCCTGCTGT
>JAHEOG010000208.1 GCA_018609925.1 Gammaproteobacteria bacterium | reverse complement strand
TTCCGGGCTCGGCAAGGAGGCGCCATAGCCAGAGCTGACCCCGGTAGTAGGCGCGCAGGCACGGGTTGTCATGGATCCCCGGCTGACACAGGGTTAGCCGGAGGTGGTACTGGATCGCCTTGGCCAGGGCCCTGTCCCCGGTGTCCGCGAACCGGTCCATCAGGAAGCGTAGGGAAGCGGCCAGGTGGGCATCCCGCTCCCCTAGCCCGGGTAGGTTCCACGGAGTGGGAGACCTCATGGTCCGGGCCTGCGCCGAAGGGACCCATGCCAGCCGGGCTGGAGACTCACCAAGGCCGATCCCATCACGGGGAGCTCGATGCGGAGGGGCGGTCCGCTCCATTGGCCGGGGGGGATGGCCGCGGACGGGAAGGCTTGCCGGTGGTCGCCAGTTCCCGCCAGTGGTCCAGGAGCCGGGTGTAGAGCTCGCGCAGCCCCGTCTCGTCGCTCCGGATTCGTGGATGGCCCAGCAGCATCTCCAGATGCTCCACCACCATGTGGGCCACCCGGGGATCCCCCGAGCGGGCAAAGCGGGTCATCAGGAACTGCAGGGAGTACTCCAGGGTTTCCCACCCCAGGGCGGTGCCACCGCGCGGATGAACGCGTCGTTCCAGCATGGTACCCACCTCCATCGGGGCCGGGGTAGGCCCCTTTCTTTTTAATAATAATCATTCTCATTTTCATAATAGAGCCGAGCCCGCGGCCCGTCAACCACCCCGGCGCTGGAGGGGGTCGCCGCGGCTAGGCCCGTCGCGGCCGGGGCCGGCGGCGCCACCACAGATAGGTCCCGGTAATCGCGAACAGGGAGGTGGCCAGCCCCGCCAGGAAGTGCAGGGTCCGGGTCGGGGTGCCGCCGTAGGTGCCGATGTGCAGGGGATAGAGGTGGTCCAGGGCGAAGGTCCCCGGATCGGCCGACTTCAGGTCATAGGCGGCGAGGACTTTGCCGGAATCCGGGTGCAGCAGCGCCGCGCTATTGCCGATGGGATGCCACTCGCCCGGATAGCGCATGCGTACCGCGACCGGGGAGCCCGGCTCGTCGGGGAAGCTCAGCAGGGTAATCCGGGCCTGGGGCAGGGCCCCCCGCGCCGAGGCCACCAGATCGGCCACCGGGGGCGCGCCGTTCGCGCCGGCCGATTCCTCCAGCGCCAGCGGCGGCGGGAAGGGCTCCCGATCCCATACCGCATTCACCAGGGCCTGGGCGCTGTGGTGGAAGATCAGGTAGATGCCGCCCACGGCGATCAGGACCAGGAAGGGAAGGAGCAGCAGTCCGGCCCAGCGGTGGCTGTCCCGGGCCAGGGTGGCCAGGTTGCGGGTGGAGAAGGCGAAAGCCCGGCGCAGGCGGTTGCGGCTCGGCCACCACACGACGATCCCCGAGACTGCGAGTACCAGAAGGGCCACCGCCAGCAGGCCCACCGCCGTCTCCAGCCAGGGCCCGCCGATTTCTCCCGTGTGCAGGACCCGCACCGGGGTCGCCAGTGTCGCGAAGGCGTCCCGGCTCCCCAGCACCTCTCCCGATACGGGATCGATGTAGACCCGCTCCCCGTGGTCGGCGTCCAGGATCGCCCGATAGACCCCGTCTCCGTCGCGAGGCAGCCAAAGGTGCCGGATGGTGCGGTCGGGATGGGCCGCGGCCGCGGCCCGATAGGCCTCCGCCGGATCGATTCGCTCGGAGCCGGTCTCCGGCGATGAGGCCGAGGTCAAAAGCCCGGGATGCAGCCAGCGATCCACCGGGTCGGCGACCACCAGGTAGGCCCCGAGCAGGCCCTGGATGGCCAGAAAGATCCCGAGGATCAGGCCGAGCCAGCGGTGGGCGAGGAAGAGGAAACGCCGCATGGGATCCCCTCGGTAACGCAAAAGCGGGGGACCGCCTGAGCGGTCCCCCGGACCCCGGCCTTCCGGTGTGGTAGAGGAGCACACGGAACGGCCGCGAACACGCTCCGGCCGGAGCCGGGATTAGGATGCTCAGTATGTTACGGAGTACTCCAGGGTATAGGTGCGGCCCCGGCCGGCCACTACCGACGCGGAACCGGGGAAGTTGGAAAAATTGAAGCTCTGGCCCAGCGGGGTAATGAATTTACGGTCGGTTACGTTGGCGATGCCCAGCCGAAAACGACCGGGCCCCGCAGCCACCTCCCCGCTGAGGTCCAGGATGGTGTAGCCGCTGACGTTGCCCTCGCCGAGCGGTCCGGAGCCGAAGGGCCCGTCGAAGCGGTTGCGGTCGAAGACGTGCTTGACCTGGGCCCGGGCGGACCAGCGCTCGGTTGGCGAATACTCCGTGTAGAGATTGGCCTCGGGCGGGGCAATCCGGGTCCCGGGCAGGTAGCTGTCCAGGTCGCCGTCGCCGTCGGTGTCCACCCGGCCCTCCTGCCAGCTCGCGTTGCCGCCCAGGCGCCAGGCCGGGTTGATCTGCCAGTCACCGGTGGCCTCCACCCCGTAGACCCGCTCCTTGCGACGCAGGAGCTCGACCTCGGGCGGGCTGCCGAAGCTCGTGCCCAGGTCCGAGGTACTCATGAAGGCGGTCAAGCTGGCCCGCCAGTTGCTGAACCGGGCGCGCCAGCCCAGCTCGAAGTTGTTGACCACCTGGGCCTCCGGATCCACCGCTTCGGCCGAAATATCGACTCCGTCCACCCCGTTCCGCACATCGGGGTCGCTCAGGGTCCGCAGAACCCGGCCGACATCGGCGACGGAGAAGCCCTGGGAAAACCCGAAGAAAACGTCCTGCCGGTCCGTCAAATTATGGATGATCCCCGCGTTGAAGACCGTCTGGTCATAGTCCAGCTCACCCCCCCGGATGGTGCCGGGATCGGTGTTGGGGTCGCCTATAAGCCCTTCGCTCCGGAAGGTGGGGACATCCACGCCGATGCGCTCATGGCGCACACCTCCTTTCACCATCCAGTTCGCTCCGAGGGGAACCTCGAGCTGGAGGAAGGGCCCGTAGCTCGTCTGGTCCAGCTCGGCGATGCTGGTGCGCCCGTCAAGGATGGGCTGGGCGGTCTCCTCGCGGCTGATGTCCACACCGTAGACCGCGTTGGCCAGCCCGAATACGGGACGATCGTGGGCGAGCCGGAAGCCGGTCTTCTCGGAGCGGAGGCCGGATTGGCCCGGAGGCAGAAAAGACGCCGTAAAGGAGAACTCGGTCTCGTAGTCCTGGTAGTAGGCCTGTGAGGACAGTGTCCCGCCCAGGAAGTCGCTGTGGGTGTAGTCCAGGCTCAGGTTCAGGTTCTCGGTTCCCGGGTTCTGTCCGGGAGGACCCCCCGGAACGGCCTGGGTGGGCGCGCCGGTGGCCGTGTCGCCGGTAGTCCGGTCGGCGCGGTAGCGGGCGTCCTGGCGCTGGTCGTAGTAGTTGAGGGACAGCCGCATCCGCTGGTCGGGGGTGAGCTGGTAGCCCATCTTGGTCTGGATGTTGAACTCCCGGGACTGTGCGAGGCCGGCCCCTTGCCCGGAGAATCCGTTAGGCGGGATTACATCCCCGTCGCCGTCGTGGAACAGGCCCGTGGTGCGGGCGCTGGCGTTGACGCTGTAGTCGAAGTCCCCCTTGGAGCCGCGCAGCCCCTGATACAGCCGGAAGCCGAAGCTCTCGTCGCTGTCCTCGGGCTGGCCCGTCAGCCCAAAGCTGGTCTGGAGCTCGTCGCCATCGACGCCCTGGCCGCTCTTGGTGATGAAGTTGACGATGCCGCCGGTGGCGCCGAAGCCGTAGGTGGCGTTGCCTCCCCGGATGACCTCGATGCGCTCGATGGCCTCGGGGGCGATGCTGCGCAGGTGCTTGTCCACCTGGCGGAGCTGGGCGGTCTGCGGGACGCCGTCGATCAAAACGAGCAGGTCCCGGCCCCGGAGGTTCTGCCCGAAGTTGGTCATGTTCTGGGAGGACTGGCCCATCCCGGGAACCAGGGTGGACAGGATCTGGCCGAGGTCCGAGGTGGTCCGGGTCTGCTCCTCGATCTCCTCCTCGGTGATCACGGTGACCGAGCCGGGGATTGCCGAGGTGGGCCGGCCCTGGGTCATGCGGGTGGCGGTCACCGTCACCGGCTCCACCGCCAGGTCCTGGCTGGCCTCCTGGGCCGGAGCGGAGCCCGGGGCCGCGCTCAGCAGGCCGGCGCCGAGCACGACGGCGGCCGGAAGGCGCAGGGACCGGGCGAAGCGGAATCCCATCGAGTCAGCTGCCATGCCCTTGCCGGTCATGGCCTCCTCCTTTTTGGGGTGGGAGTGGGGTAGGAATGTTTATTTTAATGATAACCATTCACATTTCCATTTTCAATTGGGTTGGGTAAAGGGTCGCGGGATTGCCATCAGGATAGGGGGGTTGGGCCTGAAGTCCCGGAGCTGCTTCTGCTGGTGCTTCCGCGAAGGATCTGCTCGTTTCCTGGGACCGGCTCAGGGTCCGGGGTCACCGGCGCCGTTGGGTAGGCGCCAGCCCAGTGCCTGGGCCAGGAGCTTCAGCGAAACGGCCACCGGGACTGCCAGGGCCAGCCAGGAGAGGACGTCCCCGGGCCCGTCGGAAAGGAGGGCCGCGACCAGGCCAACGCCCGAAAGGAGTCCCAAGGCGATCGGCACGAGCCAGACCCGCCGCCAGCGCGCCGTGTCCATCAGCGCCCCCTGCCGGGGCCGGGGGTCCCCGGCGGGCCCGAACGGCGGGAATCGCCGCGCAGCCAGAGGTAGATCCCGGAGGCGAGGACCACGATGGCCAGCAGGTCCAGCAGGCCCCAGAGGATCTTCAGGGGGAGCCCGCCGTAGTCGCCAAAGTGCAGAGGCTGCGAGAGCAGCAGGGTGCTGACGTACCAGGGGGGCTCGCCTGTGGCCTGAACCTTGCCGGTGGCGGCCTCGACCATCACCGGGCTGAGCAGCTGGCGGGTCAATGGCGTGGTGCCCTGCATGAAGGCCATGAAATGCCGCGGGCTGGTGAACCCGTTGCCCGGGAAGGCCATGAAGCTCAGCTGCTTGTCGGGGGCGGCCGCGCGGGCGGTCGCCAAGGCCTCGGCCGGGGAGCCGCTCGCCGGGGTGGCTCCCGGCTCGACCCCTTCGGTCATGGCGGCGAGCTGGCTCGATTGCCACTGGCTGAAGATGGGCACCGAGAGGGTGTTGATGATCCCGGTGACAACCACCACGAGCACCCAGGCCAGGGTGGCCATGCCCACGAGGTTGTGGACATCGAGCCAGCGCAGCCGGGCGGTCCCCCGGCGGATCCGGGCGAATCCCGAACGTCCCAGGTAGGGCGCGTAGAGCACCACCCCCGAGACCAGGGACGCCGCCAGGACCAGGCCCATCAGGCCCAGGAAGAGGGTGCCCCCGAGGCCGGCGAACAGGTCCACGTGCAGGCGCAGGATGATGTTCATGACGCCGTGGCCCAGCGGGTAGGCGTTCAGCAGCTCGCCGGTGCGGGCGTCGTAGGTGAGGAAGGAGGAGGCCTCCGCGGCGTCCACCTTCTCGCCCAGGCGCACGAACCAGAGATTCGGCTCCGAGGGCTCGCGCACCAGGAATTGGACGGCCTCGTCCGGATGGCGGGTCCGCGCGTCGGCGACGATGGTGTCCACATCCACCCGCGGTTGCGGGCTTTCGACCGCCGGCGCGCTCACGCGATAGCCCAGCGCCTGGTCGATCTCCTCGTGGAAGATCAGGGGCAGCCCGGTCACGAAGAGCAGGAGCATGAACAGGGCGCACACCAGGCTGGTCCATTTGTGGACCAGGTACCATGTGCGGAGCCGCCGGCCGGTCAAGGGAGGGTTCCTTCTCTGGTCGTCAATGCCTACCGGACCCCGGCTCCCGGGGGCTACAGGACCATACGGCAAACCATTCTCATTTTCAAAAGACCCGCTCCTCGCGGACCCAGGCGATGGCTTGGGGGAAG
>JAHEOG010000207.1 GCA_018609925.1 Gammaproteobacteria bacterium | reverse complement strand
GGACCGGGGGGTCCTGGAAGGCAAGCCCGTCTACCGGGTGGTCTTCCACGAGATTACCCGCGACGCGGTTCGCGAGGCCGTGGCCAATCCCCGGGAAATCTCCGAAGACCTGGTCCGTGCCCAACAGGCCCGTCGGGCCCTGGATTACCTGGTGGGTTTCAATCTCTCGCCGCTCCTTTGGAAGAAGGTTCGCCGCGGCCTGTCCGCCGGCCGGGTCCAGAGCCCCGCCCTGCGCCTTATTGCGGAGCGCGAGGAAGAGATCGAGGCCTTCGAGCCCACCGAATACTGGTCGGTGGAGGCCGACCTCGCCGCCGAGACCCCCGAGATGGAGCCCGCCCCCTTCACTGCGGAGCTGGTCGAAGCCGAGGGCGAGAAGCTGGAGAAGCTCTCCATCGGGGACCAGGAGCACGCCGAGCGCCTACGGGGTCATGTCCAGGACCTGGCCAGCGATGGTCGGCTTACGGTAACGGCGCTGGAGACGAAGCAGCGCAAGCGCAATCCTTCGCCGCCGTTCACCACCTCCACTCTCCAGCAGGAGGCCTCCCGCAAGCTGGGATTCTCCGTTTCCAAGACCATGCGCGTGGCCCAGCAGCTCTATGAGGGCATCGACCTCGGCGAGGGAAGTGTGGGCCTTATCACCTACATGCGCACCGATTCGGTGAACCTCTCCAGCGAGGCCGTGGCGCAGGCCCGCGAGGTCATCGGCGAGCGCTACGGGGAGGACTACCTTCCCGACAAGCCCCGGACCTTCAAGTCCCAGGCCAAGAACGCCCAGGAGGCCCACGAGGCCATCCGGCCCACCCAGCCAGGGCGCGCCCCGAACCAGGTGACGGCGTATCTGGACAAGGACCAGCGGCGACTCTACGAGCTCATCTGGAAGCGGATGATCGCCTCGCAGATGAGCCGTGCCCTGGTGGACACGGTCACGGCGCACTTTGAGCCGGAAACGGGCTGGCGGCTTCGCGCCAGCGGCTCGGTTGTGGCCTTCGCCGGCTTCCTCAAGGCCTACGAGGAAGGCACCGACGAGGCCGTCGAGGACCGAGAGAGCAAGTTGCCCCCGCTAACCGAAGGCGATCGCCCCTGGCTCCGGGAGGTCCGCAAGGAACAGCACTTCACCGAGCCCCCACCGCGGTACACGGAGGCCTCCCTGGTCAAGAAGCTGGAGTCCTTCGGGATTGGACGGCCCTCCACCTACGCCTCCATCCTGTCCACCGTCCAGGAGCGCGGCTACGCGGAGCTGGAGAACAAGCGGTTCCATCTGACCGATGTCGGACGGGTGGTGAACCGGTTCCTGACGGAGCATTTCAGCCCCTACGTCGACTACGACTTCACCGCCCGCTTGGAGGACCAGCTGGATGCCATAGCCCGGGGCGAGCTGGATTGGAAGCCGGTGCTTCAGGAGTTCTGGGAGCCTTTCCGGGACCAGGTGGCGGAGAAGGAGGAATCGGTCTCCCGGGCCGAGGTCACCTCCGAGGCCCTGGACGAGCAGTGCCCCCAGTGCGGGGCGCAACTGGAGAAGAAGCTCGGGCGCAACGGCCGCTTCATCGGATGCTCGGCCTATCCCGATTGCGATTACACCCGCCCGGTGGAAGGGGAGGCCGCAGAGCCCGAGGTGAGCGATCGCCAATGCCCGGAATGCGGCCGGCCTTTGAACGTGAAGCGCAGCCGCTATGGCAGGTTCCTGGGCTGCAGCGGCTATCCCGAGTGCAAGCACCGCGAGCCCTTGGAGAAGCCGGAAGGCACCGGCGTCACCTGCCCCCAGTGCGGGCGGGGGGAGATCCAGTCCAAGAAGAACCGCCGCGGCAAGACCTTCTACAGCTGCAACCGCTACCCCGATTGCAAGTACGCCCTACCCAGCCCGCCCGTAGCCGAGGCCTGTCCCCAGTGCGGCTCCGGGGTCTTATTGGACAAGACCACCAAGAAGCGAGGTCGGGAGAAGGTCTGCCCCACCAAGGAGTGCGGTTACCGGATCCCCTTCCCCGAGGAGGAGCAGGGGCAAGCCGAGCAAGGCGAGGACCAGCCGGTCGAGGAGCGCCAGCCGGTGAACGCCAAGTCCGATTCCTAGCCGTCGGCGCTCCCCCGGGGCCGGGGTAGGCCGCAAGGGACGGCAAAGGACTGCCCTAACAACAAAGGACCGGGAGAACGTCTCCGGGGCCCATTAGCCTCCCTTACCGTCTGCGGACGAATTCCCGGGTGGGTCGGATTACCGGAAATGCGCCTGGGGAGGCCAATCCCCAAGCGCTCGGGCTTTCTACCCCGGTGCTGTCGGTGGTCTCCTTGGGGATTCACACATGTCCGAAGGCGCTGCGTATCCGAGCAAGGAAAGCGCCCGCCGCTCGGTCTGGGATGCGCTCCAAGCGGAGTGCGCCGCCCGGTTTCCCTATCCGCCTCACGGGCGCATCCCCAACTTTGCAGGAGCGGAGCGGGCCGCGAAACGGCTCCTGGATCATCCCCGTTTGCAGGGCCTACGGGCCATCAAGGCGAACCCCGACGCCCCCCAGCGCCCGTTCCGGGAGGAGGCCCTGCGCCGGGGCATTGTCCTCTACATGCCCACGCCCCGGCTGCGGGCCGGATTCTACAGGCTCGATCCGAGCTCTATCCCCGACCAATCCCTCAAGGAGGCCGCCTCCCTGTCCAGGGGCCGCCGGTGGGCGGAGGAATTGCCCCTGGCCGAGCTTGGGACCGATTTGGACCTTGTGGTAACGGGCTCGGTGGCGGTTACATCGGAGGGCAAGCGCTGCGGCAAGGGCCATGGCTTCGGGGACCTGGAGTACGCCCTCCTGCGCGAGCTGGGCCACCCAGCGCTGCCGGTGGCCACCACCGTCCATCCCTTACAGGTAGTGGCCGGCTTTCCCGCCGATCCCTTCGATCTCCCGGTTTCGCTGTTTGCCACCCCTGTGGAGAGCGTCGAGGTCCCGGACCCGCCCCCGGCCCCAACCGGGATCGACTGGCAGGCCTTACCCGAGGAAGCCTTGGACGAGATGCCCATCCTGGCCGGTCTCTGGGACCAGCCCAACGACGGTTGACCCCTGGGAGCGCCAAGCCCTCAAGGGAAAGGGCAGGAGGCAACGGTGGGAAACCTGGGTGGGAAGGTGGCCGGGTCCCTGCTTGGCCCCTGGCGTCAATCCTCCCATAGCCCATGGGCTTCCCTTGGCACCTTTGCGTCCTTGGCGGCTCGGCGCGGGCCTTTGAGGTGGCCTCAGACGTCCAGGTTCTCGACCTCCAGCGCGTTGGCCTCCAGGAAGGCCCGGCGGGGCTCCACCTCGTCGCCCATGAGGGTGGTGAAGATCCGGTCGGCGGCCACTGCGTCCTCGATCCGGACCTGGAGCATGCGCCGGGTCTCCGGGTTCATGGTGGTATCCCAGAGCTGGTCGGCGTTCATCTCCCCCAGCCCCTTGTAGCGCTGGACGGTCAGGCCGCGCTTGCCCTCTTCCAGGAGCCAGTCCACCACCTGGCCGAAGTCTTCCACTTCCTTTTCCCGCTCGCTTCGGCGGACCGTGGCCGGGGGCTCGATGAGACCGCTCAGGGTCCGCCCCATCTCTCGGATCCGCTGGTACTCGGGCGACTCCAGGAACTCGCGGTCCACGACGGACCGGGTGGCGCCGCCGTGCTCGTAGCGCTGGATCACCGCCTTGTAGCCGCCCTGATCGGGATCATCCCGGATCTCCAGCTGGGCATGGACGTCCTCGCCGCCCTGGCGGGCCAGACCCTCCACGAGGGGCTCCAGGAACCCGCGCAGGCTCTCCGCGTCGGTGCAGACCTCGGGGCCGAGCTCGGGCAGGTCCAATAGGCCGCGAAGGAGGTGCGGATCGTAGCGGCGCCCAAGGCGCTCGAACAGGCGCTGCACGTCGCGGTACCGCCGGGCCATGTCCAGCAGCCGGTTGCCCTCGATGGGCTCACCGGATGCCTCGCTCGGGAAGAGCTTGGCCCCCTCTAGGGCGTTCTCGAACAAGTAGGCCTCCAGGGAAGGCTCGTCCTTGAGGTAGGTCTCCTTCTTGCCCCGGGTCACCTTATACAGCGGGGGCTGGGCGATAAAGACGTGGCCCCGCTCCACAAGATCGTACATCTGCCGGTAGAAGAAGGTGAGGAGCAGGGTCCGGATGTGGGCACCGTCCACGTCCGCATCGGTCATGATGATGATGCGGTGGTAGCGCAGTTTCTCCGGGTCGAACTCCTCCCGGCCCGCGCCGGTGCCCAGGGCGGTGATGAGGGTGCCGATCTCCTGGTGAGACAGGATCTTGTCGAAGCGGGCCTTCTCCACATTCAGGATCTTCCCGCGCAGGGGCAAAATGGCCTGGAAACGGCGGTCCCGGCCCTGCTTGGCGGAACCCCCGGCGGAGTCGCCCTCCACCAGGTAGAGCTCCGACTCGGATGGATCCTTGCTCTGGCAGTCGGCCAGCTTGCCCGGCAGATTGGCGGTCTCCAGGGCGCCCTTCCGCCGGGTGAGGTCCCGGGCCTTGCGGGCGGCGGCGCGGGCTCGCGCGGCCTCCACCACCTTGGAGGCGATGGCCTTGGCCTCCTTGGGGTGCTCCTCCAGGTACCGGGAGAGGGCATCGTTGAGGACCGCCTCCACGACGCTTTTGACCTCCGAGGAGACCAGCTTGTCCTTGGTCTGGGCGCTGAACTTGGGGTCGGGCACCTTGACGGAGATGACAGCGGTGAGCCCTTCCCGAGCATCCTCACCGGAGGTCTGGACCTTCTCCTTCTTGGCCAGGCCGGAGGACTCGATGAAGCTGTTCAGGGCCCGGGTCAGACCGGCCTTGAACCCGGAAAGGTGGGTGCCGCCGTCGGCCTGGGGGATGTTATTGGTGTAGCAGAAGATGTTTTCCTGATAGGACTCGTTCCACTGCAGGGCCAGTTCCACCTCGATCCCTTCCTGCTGCTCCCGGACGTAGATGGCCTCGGGGTGCAGGGGGTGCTTGTGCTGATTGAGGTAGTCCACGAAGGAACGGATCCCCCCCTCGTACGCGAACTCCTCGTGGCGGTCACCGCGCTCGTCGTTGAGGGCGATGCGTACCCCGGCGTTCAGGAAGGAAAGCTCCCGGAGCCGGCGGGCGAGGAGATCGAAGTGGAAGCGAGTTTCCGAGAAGATCTCGGGGCTCGGCTTGAACTGGATGGTGGTCCCGGTGGCCTCCGCGGGGCCGGTGCTCTGGAACTCGGTGGCAGGCTCCCCCAGCCGAAACTCCTGGTGATAGGCCCGGCCTTCCCGGCGGACGGTGAGGCGAAGCCATTCCGACAGGGCGTTCACCACCGACACCCCAACCCCGTGCAGGCCCCCCGACACCTTGTAGCTGTTGTCGTCGAACTTCCCCCCCGCGTGCAGGCTGGTCATGATGACCTCCGCCGCGGGTCGGTCCTCCTCCTGGTGCCAGTCCACCGGGATGCCCCGCCCGTTGTCGGCAACGGTCACCGAGTCATCGGGGTGGATGACCACGTCCACCCGGTCAGCGAAGCCGGCCAGGGCCTCGTCGATGGCGTTGTCCACCACCTCGAACACCATGTGGTGGAGGCCCGTGCCGTCATCGGTGTCGCCGATGTACATGCCCGGCCGGCGGCGGACAGCCTCCAGGCCCTTGAGGACCTTGATACTGGAGGAGTCATAGGCCTGCTCGGGGGCTTCGCTCATTTAGTCGCTCCGCTCGATGGCTCCGTCATGGACCCGAAAGGTGGCATAGGACCCTTCCCCCTCGGGCATGGGGCAAAGGGCCTCTTCCGTCCCGGTAAGAAAGGCCTGGGGCCCGAAATTCGACAGGATTTCCAGGGCTGCTCGGCGACGCTCGGGATCGAGCTCCGAGCCCACATCATCGAAAAGGAACACCGGCGGCTCTCCGCTTTCTTCCGAGATCACCGCCAACTGGGCCAGCCGCAGCGCCAGAACGACCAGCTTCTGCTGACCTCGGGAGGCCCGCTCCCGGACCGGGGCGCCCTCCAGGGTTAGCTTCAGGTCGCCCCGATGCGGGCCGACCCGAGTGACCTCGGCGTCCGTGCCCCGGTCCCGCTCCAGCGCCTCCTGCAGGGTCCGCTCCCTGTTCCATCCCAATTGGAGCCGGATCCCGAGCTGACCCAATCCCCGGAGATTGGTGAACATCCGCTCGGCGTGCTCGGCCAGCCTCGTAACGAACCTTTGCCGCTTCCGAACGATCTCCTCCCCGGTCCGAGCCAGCTCCTCGAGCCACGGATCGGAGCCGTGGCCAACGCCTTTTAGCCACCGGTTGCGCTGCTGCAGGGCCCGATTGTAGCGCCGGGCAAGCTCCAGGAAGGGGGGTTCCACGTGGAACAAGCCCCAATCCAGAAACCGACGGCGCTCCTTCGGCCCGCCGTCGGCCAACCGGTGCTCTTCGGGGGTGTAGTGGACGATCTTCAGCACCGCGGCCAGATCCCCGAACCCGGAAGCGCTGCTCCCGTCCAGTCGGAGCTCCCGCTGCCCCGGTGCAAGGCGAACCCCGAGTCGGTGCGTGGACGGTCCCCGGACTTTCCCGAAGACCGTGGCCTCCTCTCGGCCTTCCTGGCGCAGCCCGCGGATGCCCGTACGGCGAAAGGAACGGCCGGTCCCCAGATAGTAGATGGCCTCAAGGAGGCTGGTCTTGCCCGAGCCGTTCGGGCCAATGAGGCGATTCAGTCCCGGAACCGGCTCCAGGCGGACGGAATCAAGGTTCCGGAAGGCATCGATCTGGAGCCGCTGGATTTCCACCGAACCTACGTTTCATTCCCAAAGGGCTGGCCAAGGGGCCGTGAGACCTATAGCCGCATG
>JAHEOG010000206.1 GCA_018609925.1 Gammaproteobacteria bacterium | reverse complement strand
CTGCGCCCTTATGTTGAGAACCCCCAGGTCAGTGTCCGGGTAGCGGGCTTCCGCAGCCAGAAGGCCTATGTCACGGGCGAGGTCAAAAAGCCCGGTACCATCCCCATCACCACTACCCCCGTAACGCTCCTGGACGCCCTCAATAAGGCCGGTGGGCTAACCAAGCAAACCACCCAAAAACCGGCGTCGGGGGGAGGCAACCGCACCCTCTATTCGGCGGACCAGCGCTTGGCCCTCCTGACCCGAGACGGGCAACGCTACCCCATCGACCTGCTAGCGCTCTACGCCCAAGGCGAAGGCAACCGCATCCTGCGCGATGGGGACGTTCTCTACGTCCCGGACAACAGCCGGAATAAGATCTTTGTCATGGGCGAGGTCAATCAGCAGACTTCTGTGCTCATGCACAAGGGCCGGCTTTCCCTAGCCGAGGCCATCAGCCAAGCCCAGGGCTTCAATCTCTCAACGGCCAATACGGGCCGAGTGTACGTGATCCGCGGCACCTTACAGGAAGGCCCGGAGGAAGAGCCCCAGGTGGTGCCTCGGATCTTCCAGCTGGACGCCAGCCACGCTGGGGCCCTGGTCATGGCCAGTCAGTTCGCCCTCCATCCCCAGGATGTGGTCTATGTGGACGCCGACGGTCTGGTGCGCTGGAACCGCATCATCGCTCAGATCGCGCCCACCATTCGAGCCGCCTTCCAGACGCAGCTCCTGACGCGGGGGTTGGTCGTTGACTGATCGGCCCGCCGCGACCGGCCCCGCCACGCCTCACCCTTGCGGAATCCCTTGATGAACGAAGGGCCTCAAACCCCGGAACTTCGCGAACCGGAATCCACGCGGGCCGTCGAAGGCGCCGAAGCCGATGAGATCGACCTACGCGATCTGCTCGGGGTCCTCCTCGCCGGCAAATGGTGGATCCTGGCCATTACCCTTCTGAGCCTGGCGATCGGGGTGGGCTACGCCCTGACCGCCACACCGGTCTATCGGGCCACCGCCTTGCTTCAGGTGGAAAAGAAGACCCCTTCCCTGACCGGCACGGACTCCCTGGAGAGCCTGATGGGCAAGGAGCCCGAGGCCGCCACCGAGATCCAGATCCTCAAATCCCGCTCCGTGCTAGGGAAAACGGTAGACAAGCGGAACCTGACCATCCAGGCGGAGCCGGTTCGGTTCCCCGTGATCGGGGGCTTCTTGGCCCGCCGGGCGGATACCTCGGACGGCCCGGTGGCCCCTTGGTTTGGGCTGGCAAGCTACGCTTGGGGGGGCGAGACCCTGGCGGTCAAGCGCCTGACCGTGGCCCCCCGTCTTAAGGGCGAAACGCTCACCCTCGTGGCCGGCCAAGGGAACCGCTATCGGGTGCTTGATCCGGAAGGCAAGCCCCTCCTGACCGGCCGGGTCGGCGCGGTCGCCCGCTCCCAGGCCACTGACCGAAACGGCGAGCCGCTCGTGGCGTTGTTCGTGTCGACACTGAAAGCCCGACCGGAAACTCGGTTCGCCATCACCAAGCGGAGTCGGCTCCAGGCCATCCAAGGCCTGCAGCAGCGATTGGGGGCTTCGGAGCAAGGCGAGGGCACCGGCATCATCCAGCTCTCCCTAGAAGGGGCGGACCGGGCTCGACTGCCTAAGATCCTGGACACTATGGCCAACACCTTCCTGCGCCAGAATGTGGAGCGGCGCTCGGCCCAGGCGGAGGAGAGCCTCAAGTTCCTGGAGCAACAGTTGCCCAAGATGCAGACGGAGCTGGAAACGGCCGAGGAGCGCCTAAGCGATTTCCGGGAGGCCCATCAGACCCTGGACCTCAAGGTCCAGACGGAGAAGCTGCTGGAGCAGCTGGTGCAGATCGATAGCCGCCTCTCCGAGCTGCAGGCCAAGAAGGCTGAGGCCTCCAAGAACTTCGGGCCCAAGCATCCCAAGATGCAGGCGCTGGAGGCCCAGATCGCCCAGCTCCGGGAGGAGAAGGCCCAGCTCGAGTCCCAGGTCACCGAGCTGCCGGAGACCCAGAAGCAGGTGCTGAGTCTGCGCCGCCAAGTGGAGGTCAACACCGAGGTCTACACTTCCATGCTCAACAAGGCGGAGGAGCTGCGGGTGGCCAAGGCCGGCACAGTAGGCAATGTGCGGGTGGTGGACTACGCCGCCGAGCCCGAGGAGCCAGTGGCACCCAACAAGAAGCTGGTGACCGCTCTGAGCGGGGTCCTGGGGGGGTTCCTGGGGGTGTTCTTTGTCTTCCTCCGGCGATTCTTCCAGCAGGGCCTGGAGGACCCCGACGAGCTGGAGACCCGGCTGGGCCTGCCCGTCTACGCCGTGGTCCCCCATGTCCCCGACCTAGAACGGCTGAAGCGCCGGCGCCGCCGCAAGGGCGAGCTCCTGCCCATCCTGGCCCTGGAGCGACCCCAAGAACCCGTCACCGAGAGCTTCCGCAGCTACCGTACCGGCTTGCAGTTTGGCCTATTGGAGGCCTCGAACAACCAGGTGCTGATTACCGGGGCCTCACCCGGGGCCGGCAAATCCTTTGTCTTGGTCAACACCGCTGTGGTACTGGGCCAGGGTGGCCAGCGGACCCTGCTAGTGGATGCCGACATGCGCCGAGGGCATCTGCACGAGTACCTGGGCGGGGAGCGCGCCCCGGGCCTATCCGAGGTGCTTTCCGGGGCCAGCTCCCCGGCGGCAGCCATCCGGGGGACACAGCAGGAGAATCTGGACTTCCTCGCCACCGGAACCCTGCCCCCGAACCCGGCCGAACTTCTGATGAGCGAGGCCTTCGCTCGCTTCCAGGAGCAGGTTCAGGCCGAGTATGACTTGGTGCTACTGGACGGGCCACCGGTGATGGTGGTGACCGACTCCACCATCCTGGCCGCCTACGCTGGGGCCACCTTCCTGGTGGTCCGGGCGGCGGATAACACGCTGGAGGAGATGGCGGAGACCACCAAGCGCCTCCGCCGGAACAAGGGCCAAGTGAGCGGGGTGATTTTCAACGACTTTGGCCACCGTACCAGTTACTACACCGCCGGCAAGTACAGCCATGGCTATTACTATCAATACTCGTATCGATCCGCCAATGCCTGACACCTTCTAACTCAGATGCCATCGCGCCTGCAAAGGACCGGACAGGCAAGACGCCTATTATCCTGGCCTCAGTTT
>JAHEOG010000205.1 GCA_018609925.1 Gammaproteobacteria bacterium | reverse complement strand
GCAGCCGCCTGATCCGGGTTCGCGACAACAGCTCCGGCATGCCCCCCGAGGACGCCCCCAAGGCCCTGGCCCCCCATGCCACCAGCAAGATCGCGGAAGCGGGTGACCTGACCCGCATCGCCACCCTGGGCTTCCGGGGCGAGGCCCTGGCCAGCATCGCCGCCGTGAGTCGGCTGAGGCTGACGACCCGCACCGCCGACCGCGACGAAGGCACCACAGTGCAAGCCGGGGGCGAGGCCGCGCCCGAGACCGCCCCGGCCGCCCATCCCCCGGGCACCACCGTCGAGGTCCGGGACCTGTTCCACAACACCCCGGCCCGGCGCAAGTTCCTGCGCACGGAGAAGACCGAGCTCGGCCATTGCCTGGACACCGTCCGGCGGGCCGCCCTGGGTGCCATGGACACGAGCTTCACCCTGATCCACGACGAGCGCACCCACTTGCAGCTCCCCGCGGTGGAGGCCTGGGACGACGCCGAGCAGCGGCTTGCCCGCCTGCTCGGGCGCGGGTTCGCCGAGCAGGCGCTGCACCTGCATCAGGGCAGCGGCGACGGCCTGGTGCTCTCGGGGTGGCTGGGCCTGCCCGAGGCCGCCCGCGGGCGACGGGATCAGCAGTTCCTGTTCGTCAATTGCCGTCCCGTGCGCGACCGACTCATCGCCCATGCGGTGGGCGAGGCCTACACCGACGTCCTGTTCAAGGACCGCTTCCCGGTGTACGCCTTGTTCCTGGAGGTCGACCCGGAGCAGGTGGATGTGAATGTGCACCCCACGAAGCAGGAAGTGCGCTTCGCCGAGGGCCGGCGCATCCACGAGTTTGTCCGCCATACGGTGGAGCAGGCCTTGGCCCAGGCCCGTCCCAGCTCGCAGCCCCCTCAGGCCTCCCGGACGGGGCAGGGCGAGGCCGGGTGGGGCATGGGGCCGGATGGTGCCGGCTCGGGGGGAGCCGCCACGGGCTCGCTGAGCCTGCGGGAGGCCCCGCGGGCCTACCAGGCCCTCTACGGCCCGGAGGAGGGCGAAGGGCAACGGGCTCCGGGTGGGCCGGGCCATCCGGCACCGAGGGCCGACGCGACGGAGGGCGAGGTCCCCCCTTTGGGCCATGCCCTCGCCCAGATCCACGGGGCCTTCATCCTGGCCCAGAACGAGCGGGGGGCGGTGCTGGTGGACCAGCACGCGGCCCACGAGCGGATCACCTACGAGCGCCTCAAGCGCTCCCTGGACTCCGGCGGCATCGAGCGCCAGGCCCTGCTGGTTCCGGTCCCCGTGAGCCTCTCAGAGCGCCAATTGGCGCTTCTGGAGGAGGAGTCCGCCAGCCTGCTCCGGATGGGGCTGCGGGTGGAGCCCACCGCCCCGGGCCAGGCGGCGATTCGTGAGGCGCCGGCGCTCCTCGCGGAGGCCGACCTCCCCACCCTGGTCCAGCGCGCCCTGGAAGGCCTGGAGCGCTACGGCTCCGAGCGCCCCGTCAGTGAGGCCCTGAACGAGGTGCTCGCCGAGATGGGCTGCCAGGGCTCGGTGCGGGTGAATCGATCCCTCACCCGGGAGGAGATGGACGCCCTTCTGCGTGAGCTGGAGGCCACCGAGCGGGGCGGGCAGTGCAACCACGGTCGGCCCACCTACGTCGAGCTGTCCATGGCCGACCTGGACGGCTTCTTCCTCCGGGGGCAGTGAGGGGCACCCGCCGTGGCGGAGCGCTGCGCCGTTTTCCTGATGGGCCCGACCGCCTCCGGCAAGACGGAGCTGGCCCTGGCCCTCGCCGATCGCTTCCCCGTGGCACTGATCAACGCCGATTCGGCGCAGGTATATCGGGGCATGGATGCGGGAACCGCCAAGCCGGACCCCCAAACGCGGCGGCGGTATCCGCACGCCCTCATGGATATTCGAGACCCGGCCGAGGGCTTCTCCGCCGGCGAATATGCCCGCCTGGCGCGGGCGGCCGCGGAGGAGGCCTTCGCGCGGGGCCGGGTGCCACTGCTGGTGGGGGGAACGGGGCTGTACTTCCGGGCCTTCGCCGAAGGGCTGGCCGATCTGCCCGCCAGCGATCCCGAGGTGCGGGAGCGTCTCCGGCGGGTCGGGGAACAGGAGGGCTGGCCGGCCCTGCACGCCCGCCTGGCCGAGGCTGATCCCGAAGCGAGCAGGGCCATCCACCCCAACGACGCGCAGCGCTTGCTGCGGGCCCTGGAGGTGATGGAGCTGAGCGGCCGACCCCTTAGCCAGCTCCAGCGGGAGGCCGGGGGGGTTCCCGTGGCGTACCCCATCTTGAAGTGTGCCCTGTGGCTGCCGCCCGAGGCCCTCCACCGGCGCATCGAGCAGCGGTTCCCCCGCCTGGTAAAAGCGGGTCTGGTGGAGGAGACAGCCGCCCTGCGGGAGCGGGGCGTACCGCCCGACAGCCCGGCGCTGCGGGCGGTGGGCTACCGGCAGGCCCTGGCCTATCTGGAGGGGGAGATCGATCGGGAAGGGCTAAACGCGGCCGGTATGGCGGCCACCCGCAGACTGGCGCGGCGCCAGCGGATCTGGCTACGCAAGGAGCCCGGGGTCGCGTGGTATCGCGGCGATCAGCCTGCGCAACAGGCGAGGCTGATGGAGGAGGTGGCCGCCTTCCTCAAGGCCCGTGGCTGGGCGTAGGAGGAGCCGGCGGTTGTCCCGGCGTCCCAACCCGCCTAAACTGCCCGGTTCCTATCGGCCGCCAGTGGCGGCAAGCCAGCGCAGGAGATCCGACTTGGCATGGAACGAGCCCGGTGGCCCCAACCGGGGTCAAAACCAGAACCCCTGGGGCCAGGGGGGGCGAGGCGGCAACGGCCAGCAGCCTCCCGATCTTGATGAGGTGATCAACAACCTGAAGCGCCGCCTCAGCGGCCTCTTCGGAGGCAGCGGCGGTGGCGGCGGCTCCTTCGGCGGAGGCGGCGGCGGATTCCCCATCGGAGGCCGGGGGATCGGCCTGATCGTCGCGGTGGTGGCGGCCCTGTGGCTGGCCAGCGGTATCTACGTGGTCGGCGCCGACGAGCAGGGCGCCGTCAAGCGCTTCGGCGAGCACACCGTCACCACCGAGCCCGGGCTCCATTACCACCTGCCCTGGCCCATCGAGACCGTCCACACCCCCAAGGTGACCCAGGTCCGGCGCGTCGAGATCGGATTCCGCAGCCGGGATGGCAACCAGGACTCCATGCACGTCCCCAAGGAGGCTTTGATGCTGACCGGGGACGAGGCGGTGGTGGATCTGCAGTTCGCCGTCCAGTACCACATCAAGGACGCGGCCGATTACCTGTTCAATGTCGCCGACCCCGACGGCACCGTGCGCGGCGTGGCCGAGACCGCCATCCGGGAGGTCATCGGCCAGCGCCCCATCGACGACATCCTGACCCGGGAGCGGGCGGCCGTGGCCCAGGACACCCGGACCCTCATGCAGGAGATCCTGGATCGCTACGGCACCGGCCTGCAGCTCGACGAGATCGCCCTGCAGGACGCCCAGGCCCCCGAGCCGGTCCGGCCGGCCTTCCGCGACGTGATCAGCGCCCGGGAGGATCGCACGCGGGCCGTGAACGAGGCCGAGGCCTACTCCAACGACATCCTTCCGCGGGCCCGCGGCCGGGCCGAGCGGATCCTGCAGGAGGCCGAAGCCTATCAGGCCCGGGTGGTGAACCAGGCCCAGGGCAGCGCCTCCCGGTTCCGGGACGTCTACGAGGAGTATCGACAGAATCCGGACATTACCACCGAGCGGCTCTACCTGGAGACCATGGAGCGGGTCCTCGGCAACGCCAACAAGGTCATGGTGGACCTGCCCAAGTCGGGCAACCTGATGTATCTGCCCCTGCAGGAGATCCTCAAGCAGAAGGGAGCGGCCGGCGGCAAGCAGCAAGCCCAGTCCATGCCCGAGCAGGCCCAGGACGGGCAGAAGTCCCAGTCCCAGCGGGTGGAGGATGTTCGGCAGAGGTTCCAGGAGCGCCTTGAGGAGATCCGCAGCGGGAGGAGCAACCAATGAGCCGCGTGGTGATGTCCCTCATAGCGGCGGTGGCGGTGGTGGGGATCATCGCGGCGGCCGCCGCGCTGTACACCGTGGACGAGACCGAGTCGGCGGTGGTCCTGCAGTTCGGGAACCCGGTGGCCTCGATCACCGAGCCCGGCCTCAACATCAAGACCCCGTTCATCCAGAACGTCCGGTACTTCGACTCCCGGGTGCTGAATATCGACGACGAGGCGCGGACCTACGTAACCGGGGACAAGAAGAACCTGATCATCGACTCCTACGCCAAGTGGCGGATCGACCAGCCTCTGCAGTTCTACGTGACGGTGAACAACCTCGTCACCGCCCGCAGCCGGCTCGGGGACCTGATCCGCTCGGGGCTGCGGGAGGAGATCGGTAAGCGCGACCTGCAGGAGACCATCTCCGGGGAGCGACGCGAGGTCATGCAGAACCTGACCAAATCGGTCAGCGAGCAGGCCCGCCAGCTCGGCATCCAGGTGTTGGACGTGCGCATCAAGCGTACCGACCTGCCGGACGAGAACCTGCAGGCGGTCTACGACCGCATGGCCTCCGAGCGCGAGCGCGAGGCCCGCGAGTATCGAGCCGAGGGGGCCGAGCAGGCCGAGGAGATCATGGCCAAGGCCGACCGGCGCCGCGAGGAGCTCCTCGCCGATGCCCGCCGGAAGGCCGAGGTGGTCAAGGGCCAGGCCGATGCCGAGGCCACCAATACCTACAACCAGGCCTATGCCCTGAGCCCGGCGTTCTTCAACCTGTTCCGCAGCCTGCAGAGCTACGAGCAGGCCTTCCAGGGCGGCGAGCTCATGGTCTTGAGCCCCGAATCGGAGTACTTCCGGTACTTCCGGCAATCGGAAGCCCGCTCCCCGGACGCGGCCGAATAGCTCGCCCGCCCCGTGTGGCAGGAGCTCCTATCGGCGGTGGCGCTGGTCCTGATCCTGGAGGGCCTTCCCTACTTTGTTAGCCCGGCATCGATGCGCCGGGCCCTGGCCTACATGTTTACCCTGCCGGATCACGTGCTGCGGGGGACCGGCCTGACCCTCATGGTCCTGGGTGTGGCCATGCTGTTCATCGTGCGCCGGCTGCTATAGTGGTATAGCCGGGACGGGCTCCCGAAGGCATCGGTTAAGGAGAGGCGGACATGGCCAAGCTGAAGAAGATCCGCCTGGGGGATCTCCTCGTTCAGCACGGCAAGATCTCCCAGGAGCAGCTCGAAGCCGCCCTCCAGACCCAGAAGGACAGCGGCAAGAAGCTGGGCCAGATCCTCGTCGATCAGGGCCTGATCGACGAAACCTCCCTCCTGCGCTTCGTCGCCGAGCAGCTCGACATCGACTACGTCGACCTGAGCCAGTTCCAGGTCGATCCCGAGATCGCCCGCTTCCTCTCCGAATCCCAGGCCCGGCGATTCCGGGCCATCCCCCTGCGCTACAAGGACGACGGCTCCTTGCAGGTGGCCATGAGCGATCCCACCAATGTCATGGCGGTGGACCGGCTGGAGCGCATCCTGGGCCGGGAGGTGGAGCCCGCCGTGGTCTCCGAGTCGTCCCTGTTGCGCTCCCTCGATCGCCTGTATACCCACAGCCAGGAGATGAGCTCCCTGGCGGAGGAGATCGGCGAGGAGATGGGCGAGCAGCGGGAGGGCCAGGGGCTGCTGGAGGAGCGCCCCGGCTCCGAGGACGCTCCCGTGGTCAGGCTGCTCAACACCCTGTTCACCCAGGCCGTCCGGGAGGGGGCCTCGGACATCCACGTGGAGCCGGACGCCGAGATCCTGCGCATCCGGTTCCGGATCGACGGGGTCTTACAGGAGCGGATGAAGGCGGAAGGGCGGGTCGCCAACGCGGTCTGCTCCCGGCTCAAGCTCATGGGAGGGCTGGACATCGCCGAGCGCCGGCTCCCCCAGGACGGGCGCTTCCATCTCACCATCGAGGGCCATCACATCGATGTGCGCCTCTCCACCATGCCGACCAATCACGGGGAGACGGCCGTCATGCGGCTGCTCGATCAGTCCGAGGGCCTGCTGGGTCTGCCGGAGCTCGGCATGGAGGAGAAGGTGCGGGATGCCTTCCAGCACCTGATCCACTCGCCCCACGGCATCATCCTGGTCACCGGGCCCACCGGCTCGGGGAAGACGACCACGCTGTACGCCGCCCTCAAGGAGATCAACAGCCTCGACCACAAGATCCTCACCGTCGAGGATCCGGTGGAGTACCAGCTGCCGCTGGTCAACCAGATCCAGGTGCGGCCCCAGATCGATCTCACCTTCGGCCGGATCCTGCGCTCGGTCCTGCGCCACGATCCCGACATCATCATGGTCGGCGAGATCCGGGATCTGGAAACGGCCAGCATCGCCGTCCGGGCGGCGCTGACCGGACACCGGGTGTTCTCCACCCTGCACACCAATGACGCAGCCGGAACGGCCATGCGACTGATCGACATGGGCGTGGAGCCCTTCCTGGTGGCCTCCAGCTTGCGGGGCGTCGTGGCCCAGCGCCTGGTTCGCCGCATTTGCCAGACCTGCCGAGCCCCGGAGGAGCCCTCCCAACCGGTCCTGGAGGGTTTGCGCATCGATCCGGACAAGGTTGCCGGGATCACCTTCTATAGGGGCCGGGGCTGCTCCGAGTGCAACAATACCGGTTACCGCGGCCGGGTGGGGATCTACGAGTTGATGGAGGTGGACTCGGCGGTCCGGGACGCGGTGGCCAACAACGATCGGCGTGGGATCGAGCAGGCGCTTCAGCAACAGCCCGCCTACCGCACCCTTCGCCGGTCCGGCTTCGAGAAGGCCCGGGCCGGGATCACCAGTCTGGAGGAGGTCCTGCGGGTAACCGCCGAGGACGAGGAGTTCCGGGAGTTCGTGACGGCCTGACCCGTTTGGGGTCATCAGCCCGGGCGGGGCCGGGAGCCCACGGCAGCCATCCCGCCGGAGCGGGAACCTCGGGGGAGCGGAGCCATTGCCCACCTACCGCTATCGAGGCCGGACCCCGCAGGGGGAGACGGTAACCGGGACCCTGGAGGGGGACTCGGCGTCTGCGGTAGCCCAGGAGCTCAGCCGCGGCCAGATCATCCCGCTCGACATCTCTGAGACGCGCGGGGGCGAGGGCCCGGGAATCCCCGCGAGCCTGCGCTGGCTCTTCCGGGAACGGGTCCGGCTGGAGGACCTGATCCTCTTCACCCGGCAGATGGCCACCCTGCTGCGGGCCGGCGTCCCGCTCCTCCAGGCCCTGGCCGGTCAGGCCCAGTCGGCCCCCAACGAGCGCCTGCGCGAGGCCCTTCAGGGGACCCGGGAGTCGGTGGAGGCCGGCCGCACCCTCTCCGAGGGTCTTGCCCGCTACCCCGACCTCTTCAACGATCTGATCGTCCACATGGTCCGCGTGGGGGAGACCAGCGGCAACCTGGATCTCGTCTTCGACCGGCTGAGCGGCTACCTGGAGCAGGAGAAGAACACCCGGGACCGCACCAAGCAGGCCGTGCGCTACCCCATCCTGGTTCTGGTGGCCATCGCCGTGGCCTTCGTCATCTTGAACGTGTTCGTCATCCCCAAGTTCGCCAATCTCTTCGGCGGCCTCGACGCCGACCTGCCCCTACCCACCCGCATCCTCCTCGGGATCTCCGAGTTTAGCCGGACCTACGGCTGGGTCGTGCTGATCGGGCTGGTCGGGGCCTTCTATGCCTTCCTCCGCTACATCCAGACCGAAAACGGCAGGCGCTTCTGGGACCGGTGGAAGCTGCGCTTCCCCATCCTGGGCGATATCTTCTTCAAGCTGGCCATGGGGCGGTTCACCCGCGGCTTCGCCACCACGGGCCGCAGCGGGGTGCCCCTGGTGGAGGGCTTGCAGGTGGTCAGCCGGGCGGTGGGCAACCGGTTCGTCGCCGAGCGCATCGCCGGCATGCGGGACCGGATCGAGCGCGGCGATACCCTCTACAACACCGCTCGCCGACAGGAGCTGTTCCCCCTGACGGTGCTGCAGATGATCGAGGTGGGCGAGGCCTCGGGGACAGTGGACGAGATGATGGAGCGCGTCGCGGAGTTCTACGAGCGCGAGGTGGACCTCAAGATCGACAACCTGGCCAGCCTCATCGAGCCCATCCTGATCACCATCATCGGGGCCATGGTCCTGCTGCTCGCCCTTGGCATCTTCCTGCCCATGTG
>JAHEOG010000204.1 GCA_018609925.1 Gammaproteobacteria bacterium | reverse complement strand
GATGCGGTGCGCCAAGGAGCTGGCCTCGGGCGACCAGGGCAGTCGCCGAGCCCCGGGCCCGTGGCAGCCGCAGGGCCAGGGCCTTCAGGCCCAGGGGGGCGAGCAGGACCCCGGCCCCAAGCACCAGGGCGACGGCGGCGTAGCCGGCGAGGGGCAGGCCCTCCCAGGCCGGAAGGCGGGCCAGGAGGGTCGCCAAGCCGAGGGCTAGCAAGGCCAGGAAGGACCGTCTGCCGGCGCGCAGCCCGCGGCCCTCCTCGGCGGCGCCGCGGCGCAGGCGGGACTCGCCACCGCTGCGGACACTGGCCCTGACCGGGGCCAGCGTCCCGGCGAGGGCGGCCAGCACCCCAAGCCCGGCCAGGAGCAGCAGATCCCCGAGCTGGGCATGGAGGCGCGTGGGGATGCCCTCGAAGTAGCCGGCGCCCAGATCGCCTCCCAACAACTCGACCCCGGCCCAGGCCGCTGCCAGCCCCAATAGCAGCCCCACGGCGCTCCCCAGCACCCCTAAAACCGCCCCTTCGGCTAGGAGCCAGGCGGCCAGCCTTTTCCGATCCAGGCCGAGGACCCGGAGCAGTGCGAAGTGCCTGCGCCTACGCCGCATGGCCAGGCTAAGCAGGCTGTACACCAGGAATGCGGAGGTGATCAGGCCAACCAGGGCCAGGGCCCGCAGGTTGGCCCGGTACGCCCGGCTCATGGCCGCCAGGCGCTCGGTTTGCAGACCGGGGTGGGTAAGGCGGACACCGGGGCCGGCAATATCCTCCAGGCGCCGGGCCAGGTCCTGTCGGCGGGCGTCGTCCCGCAACAGGAGGTCGATGCGGTCCAGCTCCCCGACCCGGTGGAAGGTCCATTGGGCCGTTGCGATGTCCATGACGGCCCCGTGGCCCCAGAAGGAGCCCTTCGGCAGGAGCCCCGCCACGCGGAGGTGGATCCGGTCCGTGCCCACCTGGACGGACAGCGTCTCGCCCGGGCGCTTGTCCAGCGACCTCGCGACATCGCGCCCGAGCAGGACCGCGCCCCGCTGGAGCAGCTCGGCGAAGTCCGGTCCGCTGGTATCCGGGCCGGGCAGGGAATCCCCGCGGACGGCCGCGTCCCGGAGCAGGTCGATGCCCAGCAGGGGCAGGCGCTCCCCCTTCTCGGTGACGACCTCCATGTCCAGGGCGGGGAAGGCGTCCGCCACACCCGGCAGCCGGCGGATCCGCTTCAGTAGGCGCTCGTCCAGCGCGGCCCCCGTGGGGACCACGGCGGCGTCCCCCCGTCCCGAGAGGGCCTCGATCCCCTGTTCGAAGCTGTGCAGCGCGGAGGCGTTGATCCAGTGGATAGCGCTGACCATGGCCACGCCGAGGGCGATGGCCCCTGCCATGACCCCCGATTGACCGGGGCGGGCCCGCAACGGGCCCGCCACCAGGGCGCGGAAGAGCAGTCGATTGGGACGCACCTCCTCCGCCTCAGGCTTCGCGGTGCAGCCGGTGGCGGCTCAGGCGGAAGCGCATCCGGGCTCGCTTGGCCACCTCGGGAGCATGGGTCACCAGCAGGGCGGTGGCCCCGGTCTCCCGGACCACCTCCATGAGCCGGTCCAGGACCGCCTCGGCGGTCTCCTCGTCCAGGCTGCCGGTGGGCTCATCGGCCAGGAGAAGGGCCGGGCGATGGATCAGGGCGCGGGCGATGGCCACCCGCTGGGCCTGGCCGCTGGAGAGATGACCCGGATAGCTGCCCGCCTGCGCCGCCAGACCGAGGCGGTCCAGGTGGGCAGCCACCTCCCCTTCGGTCCAGCTCCGCCCGTTCAAGGCCAGGGGCAAGGCGGCGTTCTCCGCCACTGTGAGGTGAGGCAGGAGGTGGAACTGCTGGAAGACGAATCCCAGATGGCGCCCCCGCCACCGTGCGGCCGCCGAGTCCCCTAGACGCGGCACTTGCGTACCCAGGACCCGGACCTCACCCGCCGCGGGTCGAGCCAGGCCGGCGATCAGGTTCAACAGGGTGGATTTGCCCACCCCGCTCGGCCCCACCACCGCGGCCACCTCCCCGGCTTCCAGGAACAGGCTTACCCCGTCCAGCAGGGGCCGCTCCGACCCGGGATAGGAGAAATGCACCTCCTCCAGGACGACCGCCGAGTCCATCCCCTCACCCAATGGCTCGTCCCCTCCACAGGCCGCACGCCACGCCTCGGCTCCCTGACCCGTCCCGGATGTTGGGGTTGCGGGGACGTATAGGATACTTTATCTTCGGCATATCAACCGGTTTACCCCCTAGATGATGGGGGTATGCCAACAGGGAACCCGGTGCGAATCCGGGACTGGCGCGCAGCGGTGTTGGGGAGCGAAGGCCGCCGGGGGGCATGCAAGGGCCCCAGGCACTGTCCTCTCCAGGAGCCGATCCCCGCGTAGGGCTTGAGGCCCTCGGGGAGTCGGATCCGGGGCGGATGGGAAGCCGCGGCCGTAGGCCGCCCCTCAGTCCGAAGACCTGCCGGTTGTTCCTTCCCCTTTGCGGGATCCTGGCCAGGCCTCGGCCTGGGCCCGATCCCGCCGGGGGAAGCCCGAGGGAGCCTTCGCGCCCCAAGGCTCCGGGGCCTTTACGCGGTCCTGTCCCTTGCGGGGCCGCCGTTCCCGGTACCTCCCGCGTTGGCTCCAATCGACCGCCGCTGGCGATTGGAGACCCGCATGCACCCGAAACTGCACCGCCCGAAAGCCGCCGGAACCCCCACCCGACTCCACCGCCCGTACGCAATCTGGCCTCCCGCGTGGGCAGTGACGCAGATGCGCCGGGTTCTGCGCATTTTGGAGGGCTTTGGACCCCAGGCCGACCGCCGCGTCGAGCGCGCCTTACGCGAGGCCCGGGAACGGTTCCTAGAGGCCCCGACGCGGAGTCCGGGCCCCAATCCCGCGATCCGCGACCAGTGCTGGGGGGCCCTGCTCCGGGCCCAGCTCTTCGATGCGGCGCGCTTCTTCCGTCCCTTCGCGGTCCGGCGCGAGCCATTGGTCTGGGTCCAGCGCCCGGACGGCGGCGCCGATCCCCTGGCCCGGAAACGCGTGGCGGCCTTAGTGGACCGGCTCTGCCTGGACCTGCCGGAGGAAGGGCTGGACCCGGCACGGATCCGCCAGCACTGCGCCCGACGCCTGCGAAGCGGCATTGACGAGCCCGAGCTGGCCCGGATCCTGGCCTTGACCAGCACGGGAGAGGCGGTCGTGCTGCGTCGCATGGCCACGGGGGCCGGCTCGGCCAGCCCGCTTCCGGGCTGATCCCGAAGGATCCGTCTACGGTAGGGGGAGGAGGCGGCGTTCGGACTCAGGGGTGCGGGAGGTAAACGGGGGCAGGGGTTATTGATCTTCCCCGTTGCCTTCCCCGTGGATATGGCCGTGCTCCAGCTCCTCCTGGTCCGCGTCCCGAACATCCACCACCTCGACCTCGAAGTTCAGGGTCACACCGGCCAAGGGGTGGTTGGCGTCCACGGTGACCTGCTGGTCCCCGGACTCCAGGACGGTAAGGATGCGCATGCCATCCTCCGTCTGCGCCTGGAACTGCATGCCCGGCTCCACTTGGTCCGTTCCCTCGAACTGCTCCCGGGGAACGTCCAGGACCATGGATTCATCGCGCTCGCCGTAGCCCTGGTCCGGATTCAGGCTCACCGAGACCTCGCTACCCGGCTCCTTGCCCTCCAGGGCCTGCTCCAGCCCGGGAATGAGCTGACCCACCCCGTGGATGTAAGACAGCGGCTCGCGATCCTCCGACGAATCGATGACCTGGTCGTCATTGTCCTTCAGGGTGTAGTTGATGGTGACGACCCGGTTATTGGCAGCCTCCATGGGCACTTCCTCTGCTGATTGGCGTCTTCTCGGATGGGGCTTCGGGCGCGCCGACGCCAGGGAAACGCCGCCCGCTCGCCCCGAACAGTTGAACCACTCTACGCCAGGTGGGCTCCGGCCTAAAGCCCGGCGGGGGCCTAAAGCCTGACGAGGGCTCAGAAATCGATGTTCTTGTCCGCCTCGGCCACCGCCCCCACGAAGTCCCCCATGGTCTTGAGAGTCGTCCCGGTCACCGCATTGCCCTCGCCGACGTTGCGGCCCACGGCGCATGCCTTGCAGACCCAGATGGGCACGCCCCGGGCAATGAGATCCTCCATGGCATCCTTGACCGGGGGCATGTTCACGCCCTGGACGAAGGGGTAGACCTCCCGGTTGGCGAGGGCCGCGCCCTCCCCCTGCAGCCAGAGGGTCACCTCGTGGCCCTGCTCCGCCGCCGCCAAGGCAGCCAGGATACCGAGGTTCGCCTGGGTCGGATCGTCGGTCCCGTGGGTCACCGATACCACTAGCCTCATGATCGCTCCCTTTCCCGCTTGCAAGGCCGGCCACCGCCAGCCTATCCGTCGATTGTATCAGGCCCGCCACCGGAAGCGGGTCCTCAGCCAACGAAGGACCGCTGGGTCTGGTTGAGTCGCCAGTCGTAGGGCCGATACCGCAGGCTGAGTCGCTCCGCCCGCTTCGCCAGCCATTCGGCGAGCTCGCGGTTGTAGAGCCGGCGGGCAAGGTCCCGAAGCAGATCGGCATCCTGCTGCGGGAAGTCGGCCCGATACCACCGGAAGATGGCCGAGACCTCTACCGACCCGGCCTCCCGGTCAATCCGGGTGGTGGCGTTGATGAACACCTTGGCCGCCGTCTCCAGCTGATCGCTTAGGTCCGCCGGATCGAAGACCTCGACGGGAGGACAGGATCGGCTCCCGCATACCAGGGCGAAGTGCACCCTCGGATCCGGGCGACGCACCACGAGCTCGCGGCGCGGGTCGCGAGAGCCAAAGGGCCGCCAGGGAAGGAGCCCACCGCG
>JAHEOG010000203.1 GCA_018609925.1 Gammaproteobacteria bacterium | reverse complement strand
CTCGCCTGCAGGACTGGCTGGAGGCCGGCCGGTTCTTCGAGCACAGCGGACAGAGCCTCTTCTACCGGGCCGAGGGCCAGGGCCCACCGCTGCTGCTCCTGCACGGCTATCCCACCGCGAGCTGGGGGTTCCACAAGATGTGGCCCCGGCTAACCGAGTCCTTCCGCGTTATTGCCCCGGACCTCCTCGGCTCCGGTTTCTCGGACAAGCCCCTGGCGGGACCCTACACCATCGGGCACCTGGCCGACGGCGTGGAGGCCCTGCTGGCCCATCTGGATGTATCGGCTCCCCATGTTCTGGCCCATGCCTACGGCGTGACCACGGCCCAGGAGCTCCTCGCCCGCCACGAGGAAGGCAGCGCCTCCTTGCGGCTGCGATCGGTATGCTTCGTCAACGGCGGGCTGTTCCCGGAGGGGACCCGACCCACGCCCATCCAGAAGGTACTGCTCTCGCCGGTGGGGGACTGGATCTGTCGGCGCTTCCCCCAGCCCTACCCGGCCTTTCGCCGCAAGCTGGCGCGCAACTTCGGTCCGAATACCCGGCCTTCCGAGAACGAGATGCGGGAGCTGTGGCAGGTGCTCAGCTACAACGGGGGACACCGGATTGCGGCGAGGGTGCTGGGCTACCTCAAGGAGCGCCGGAGCCGCCGGTCCCGCTGGGTAGGGGCCCTGCAGACCACCGAGGTGCCGCTGCAGCTCGTCAACGGCGCGGCCGACCCCGTTTCCGGGGAGGGGGTCCCCCGCCTGTGGCGCCGGCAGGTACCCCACGGGCGGCTGGTGGAGCTGGACCCCAGCATCGGCCACTATCCCCCGCTGGAGGATCCGGAAGGGACCTTCGAAGCGCTGCTCGCCTTCCATCGGGCCCTGCGGGCGACCGAGCCGGTCTAATCCCGCTCAGGAGGCGAAGCCCCGCCGCGCCTGGAGCGCCTGCCAGCCCAACAGGGCCGGCACCCCCAAGACCACCTCGCGGACCCGCTTGCACAGGGAGACGGCGAAGCCGCTCTCCCCGGGCAGTCCCAGCGCCAGGGCGAGCAGGGTAAAGGCCCCCTCCTGGGCTCCCAGACCAGCCGGGATGAGGAAGGAGCCCGCCCGGACCGCCATCCCCAAGCTCTCCAGGATCAGCGCATCGGTCCAGGTAAACGCTTGGCCCAGGAGGTGCAGGGCCAGGGCCGTCTCGCCGATCAGCACCACCCGGAACCCCATGCGATAGGCCGCCGCCGCCCAGAGCCGGCGCCGCCGGGCGTAGATCGAGCGCACCTCTCCATCCACCTGGTCGGCGCCGGCGCTCAAGCGGGCCTCCCGGGCGGCCTGGACGAACCGCTCAGCCATACCAGCGAGCAGGGCGAATAGACCCCGGCGCTGCAGGCGGTAGAAGGCCCAGGTTCCGCCCCCCAGGAAGGCCACCCCCGCCGCGATTCCCCCCAGGGCCCCAGTGGGCGTGTGCACGGCCACGAAGGCGATCAGCCCGACCACCGCGAAGGCGGCCTGGGTCCCCACCTGCAGGGTCTTGTCGGCCACCGCCGCCGCCAAGAGCTCCGGGGCGCGGCCGATCCGCCGGTAGACCCAGTGGGCCTTGGCGAAGTCGCCTCCGATCTGGGCCACCGGCAGCAGCCAGTTGACGGCGAGGCTGAGCCAGGTGGCCGCGTAGGCAAGCGCTGGGCCCACCCGTAGGTCCCGGACCAGAAGCCATCGCCAGGAGAGGGTCGCGAAGGCCAGTGGCAAAAGGTAGAACAGGGGCAGGCTCAGCACCGCCCAGCCGGCTCGGGCAGTCGCCGCGGCCACATCGCTTGCGCCCTGCCAGGCTACAAGGGCGGTTACCAGGGCCAGGCCCACCAGCAGGGCGGCGAGGGTGGCGCGCTTCATGGGACCGGAAGCCTCCAGATTGGGGCCGGACGCGCCTGCGCCCCCGTCGAAACGGGGGCGCAGCGCCTGGGCCGAGCGATGGATGGGGGGCTCAGACCTCGCGGTAGAGGGTCCCGCCGTGGGAGCGGAACTCCTCCGCCTTCTCCTTCATGCCTTCCCGCAGGGCCGTCTCCGGATCCTCCAGGCCGTGCTCCCGGGCGTATTCCCGCACCTCTTGGGTGATCTTCATGGAGCAGAAGTGGGGCCCGCACATGGAGCAGAAGTGGGCCACCTTGGCGGAGTCCTGGGGCAGGGTCTCGTCGTGGAAGGCCCGGGCCTTGTCGGGATCCAGACCCAGATTGAACTGGTCCTCCCACCGGAACTCGAATCGCGCCTTGGAAAGGGCGTTGTCCCGCACCTGGGCGCCGGGAAGGCCCTTGGCCAGATCCGCTGCGTGGGCGGCGATCTTGTAGGTGACGATGCCCTCGCGGACGTCGTGCTTGTTGGGCAGCCCCAGGTGCTCCTTGGGGGTGACGTAGCACAGCATGGCGGTGCCGTACCAGCCGATGTTGGCCGCCCCGATGCCCGAGGTGATGTGGTCGTAGCCCGGGGCGATGTCGGTGGTCAGCGGTCCCAGGGTATAGAACGGGGCCTCGTCACACGCCTCCAGCTCGGCGTCCATGTTCTCCTGGATGCGCTGCATGGGCACGTGGCCGGGGCCCTCGATCATGACCTGGCAGTCGTACTCCCAGGCGATCCGGGTGAGCTCGCCGAGGGTGCGCAGCTCGGCCATCTGGGCCTCATCGTTGGCGTCGAAGACCGAGCCGGGCCGCAGGCCGTCGCCCAGGGAGAACGACACATCGTAGGCGGCCATGATCTCGCAGATCTCGGAAAAGCGGGTGTAGAGGAAGGACTCCTCGTGGTGCGCGAGGCACCACTTGGCCATGATGGAGCCGCCCCGGGACACGATGCCCGTCTTGCGCTGGGCGGTCATGGGCACGTAGGGCAGGCGCACCCCGGCGTGGATGGTGAAGTAGTCCACCCCCTGCTCCGCCTGCTCGATGAGGGTGTCCCGGAACAGCTCCCAGGTCAGGTCCTCGGCCTTGCCGTCCACCTTCTCCAGCGCCTGGTAGATGGGCACGGTGCCGATGGGCACGGGCGAGTTGCGCAGGATCCATTCCCGGGTCTCGTGGATGTGCTTGCCGGTGGAGAGATCCATGACCGTGTCGGCCCCCCAGCGGGTGGCCCAGATCATCTTCTCCACCTCCTCGTCGATGGAGGAGGTCACCGCCGAGTTGCCCAGGTTGGCGTTGACCTTCACCCGGAAGTTGCGCCCGATGGTCATGGGCTCCGACTCGGGGTGGTTGATGTTGGCCGGGATGATGGCCCGGCCGGCCGCCACCTCCTGTCGGACGAATTCCGGTGTGAGCTCCTCCGGTAGCTGCGCCCCGAAGGGCTGCCCCGGATGCTGGGCCATCAGCCCGGCGGCCTCGTAGGCCTCGACCATCTCGGCGAGGCGGTTGTTCTCACGGATGGCGACGAACTCCATCTCCGGGGTGATGATCCCCTGGCGGGCGTAGTGCATCTGGGTGACGTTGGCGCCGCTGGTGGCCCGGCGGGGGTCGCGGATGTGGGCGAAGCGCAGGTGCTCGGTCTCGGGGTCGTTGCGCCGGGCCACGCCGAACTCGGAGGTCGGCCCCGGGAGCTGCTCGGTGTCGCCGCGCTCGTGGATCCATGCGCTCCGGACCTCGGGCAGGCCCTGGCGGAGGTCAATGGGGGCGTCGGGATCGGTGTAGGGCCCTGAGGGATCGTAGACGGTGATCGGGGGGTTGGTCTCGGTGCCGAACTGGGCAGGAGTGGGCGACTGCTCGATCTCCCGCATGGGAACGCGCAGGTCGGGCCGGCTCCCGGTCACGAAGATCTTGCGGCTACCGGGGAAGGGGCGGCGGACCTCACTCGCCACTTCGCCGGTCTGCTCGGTTTCGGGCTGGTTCTTGGCGTCCATGGCCTGGCTCCTCCCAGATCTGCGCCGGCTTGGTTGGCCGGTGTCGACGTGGACTCGGGAGATCGGAGGGAACCGGGGAAAAGAAGGGGGAGAGGGCGACGGCTAGACCGCCCGGGAACCGGGAAACGCTCGTCCGCCAGGTGTGCCCTCACTCTCCCTGCGCCGGTATGATCCGGTTCAGGTTCCAGGGGTCGTCCCAAAAGCCGTTAGAAACTGGTTCCGGAAGCCGCCTGCTGCGTTACGCACGGCTCGCTACCTTACATACCCTTAGGTATGCCTCGGTCGCTCCCCAGCGTGCGCCTTGCAGTCGGCCTCCTCCCGATGGTTTGCCAACGCCTTTTCGAGGGACCTCTCAGCCGTCTCCGGCTCCCCCGAGTGATAAACCCTCATGGTGCCCCCCTGAGGCGACCCTGGCAACCCAGCCCCCGCGGGAACGCCCTGGCAAGTGCCAGGGTCTCAGGTATCCTTGGCCCGGTTGGCGCCCGGTAGGCGGAGGCAGGCTGCTCGGCGCAAGCGCCGGCCCGACCCGAAAAGAGAGGCAGCCTTTCTGCCATGGACTACCTTCCGGTCTTCCTGAACGTTACCGGACGCACCGCCCTGGTGGTGGGCGGTGGCGAGACCGCCAACCGCAAGGTGGAATTCCTGCGCCGCGCGGATCTGGCGGTACGCGTCGTCGCGCCGGATCTGGAGCCGGGGCTGGCCGAAGCCGTTGCCGCCGGCGACATCGATTACTGTCAGGAGCGGTTTCGGGAAGGGCACCTAGACGGTTGGGGGGTGGTGGTGGCGGCTACCAATGATCGTCCGGTGAACGCGGCGGTGGCCGAGGCCGCCCAGGCGCGGGGTGTGCCGGTGAACGTGGTGGACGATCCGGAGCTGTCCACGTTCATCGTGCCCGCGGTGGTGGACCGCTCCCCGCTGGTGATTGCGCTGGGAACGGGGGGCCGTGCGCCGGTGCTCGCCCGGCTGATGCGGGCCAAGCTGGAGGCCTTCATCCCGGCGGCCTATGGGCGTCTCGCCGAGCTGGTGGGGCGCTTCCGCGATTCCGTCAAGGACCGCTTCCGGGACGGGGTCGCGCGGCGGCGCTTCTGGGAGGATGTCCTCGACGGACCCATCGCCGAGCGCGTGCTGCGGGGGGATACCGTGGGGGGTGAGCGAGACCTGGCGGAGCTTCTGGAATCCGGCGAGGAGCCCTCCGATCGCTGCGAGGTGGCCCTGGTGGGGGCCGGTCCGGGGGATCCCGACCTGCTCACCGTTAAGGCCCTGCGGGTCATGCAGCGGGCGGATGTGGTGGTCCACGACCGCCTGGTGTCGCCGGAGCTGCTGGACCGGGTGCGCCGCGACGCCGAGCGGGTCTTCGTGGGCAAGGCGGCAGGGCGCCACAGCCATTCCCAGCAGGAGATCAACGAGCTCTTGGTGGGCCTGGCCCGCCAGGGCAAGCGGGTCCTCCGCCTCAAGGGGGGCGATCCCTTCGTTTTCGCCCGGGGCGGAGAGGAATTGGCCCATCTTCGCGAGGCGGGGGTGCCCTTCCACGTGGTACCGGGAGTCACCGCGGCCCTCGGTTGCGCCGCCTACGCCGGCATCCCCCTGACCCATCGCGACCATGCCCACGCCGCCGTCCTGGTGACCGGCCACCTCCGGGACGGGGTCTTGGAGCTTCCCTGGGAGGCCCTGGTACAGCCCTACCAGACCGTTGCGGTCTACATGGGCCTGAAGGGCCTGCCCCAGCTTCGCGATGGGCTAATCGCCCGGGGGTTATCCGAGGCGACCCCGGCCGCGCTGGTGGAGCAGGGGACCACCCCGGATCAGCGGGTGATCGAGGCGCCTCTGGCCGAGCTGCCCGATCGGGTTGAGGCACAAGGGGCCCGACCCCCCTGTCTGGTGCTCATCGGGGAGGTGGTGGGCCTGCGGGGCTCCCTGCAATGGGTGGGAAGCTCCGCCGCCGGATCCGGGGCCCGGACCTCCGCCTTCGAGATCGATCTGTGACACCCGCCTGTATCGGTCCCCTTTAGTTCCGCCAGCCAACCAGGGTTCGGGAGTCTTTCCCAATTCGGCGGCACCCCGGTTTGCTACAATTGCGGCACCAGCTCGCCCCGGGCACCGCCGCCCTTCCGGGTGCGCTTCCCCCACGATCCTCCAGCCCTAGGAGCCAGCATGTCTCTCAAGCGAGCCCTTCCTGCGCTCTTTGCCCTCGTGGCCCTCTTGGCCGCCCCCCTCGCCTCCGCCAGCGGTTCCGCCCCGACCACCATCGTGGTCTTCCCCTTCGAGCTCGTAGACACCAGCCTCCAGGGCGAGCTGGAGGGCAAATCGGAAAGGGACCTGCAGAACCTGGAGGCGGCCGGCGCACGAGTGCGGGAGCTGCTGGAGGAATCCCCCCGCTACCGGGTGGTGCATACCGAGGAGGGGGCCCGGATCTTCCAGGAGTCCCAAGGGAAGTTCCACCGCTTCTACAAATGCAAGAGCTGCAGCCTGAAGGCGGCCCGCGAGCTGGGAGCCGACCAGGTTCTAGTGGGGTGGGTCCAGAAGGTGAGCAACCTCATCCTGAACCTGACAATCCGGGTCCAGGACAGCGAGTCGGGCGAGGTGGTGGCCGGGGGCTGGACGAGCCTGCGGGGCAACACCGAGGAGATGTGGCGCCGCTCGGCCGAGCGGCTGGTGGCCGACAAGCTATTCCCGGAACCTCAGCAGTAGGGGCGTCGACGGCAGCCGTTCCGGTGTAAGGCGCCACAATCGGCTAGGGGGATCTCACAAACGGCCCTGAGGAATTCCCCACAGAGGCTGTGGAGAATTTTGTGGAAAAGGCCTTGGCAGAGAACCGGAGCCCCTGAATCACGGGGACCTCGGCGGCTTGGCTCAGTGTTTGGTCAGAAAGAAAAAGGGATTGTATTTCAATAGCTTACATAAATTCTCCGAGAGGGCGGCGTGGTGCGGCAGCACAACCGGTGGAGCTCGCCCCGCCCACCGCCGCGCTTGTGGGAAAGTGGCACAGAAGCCAACAGGCTGACGGGATTTTTTACAACAAGGTCAAAGGACTGCGATACCCGCGGCCTCCAGCAGGCGAGTGGTCCGGATGAGCGGAAGGCCCATCAATGCCGTGGCGTCCGGGCCCTCGGTGCGCTCCATCAGCGCCGGGGCAAGTCCCTCCGAGCGGATAGCTCCGGCGCAGTCGAGGGCGGCCTCCCGCTCCAGGTAGCGCCGGATCGCCGCCTCGTGGAGCTCCCGGAAGACCACCGTGAAGGCTACCTCTTCAATTCCCACCAGCCCACCGCCCGGCTCCAGCACGCAGACCCCGGTCCGGAAGACCGCCGCCCGCCCGCTGAGCTTGCGGAGCTGATCCCGGGCCGACTCGAAGTCCCCGGGCTTGCCCAGGATCGTGCCATCCAGATCGACGCACTGGTCCGAGCCCAGGACCACCGCCTCCGGACGCTGTTGGGCTACGGCTCGGGCCTTCGCCTCCGCCAGGCGGGTCGCCAGCCCCCATGGCGCTTCTCCGGGGTAAGGGGTCTCGTCGGTGCCCGGGGCCTCGGTCTCGAAGGAGAGACCCAGGCGGCCGAGGAGCTCGGCGCGGTAGGGGGAGGTGGAAGCCAGTACCCGGGGCGGACAGCTCACGGATCGGGCTCTGTCCCGGTGGGCTCGGGCAGGGCCTCTGCAAGGCGGGTCTTGAAGTGCTCGTACAAGGCCTGGCCGGGCTTGCCGTTGGGGTGGCGGCGGACGTGCTTGACCTCGGTCCAATCCACCTCGGCCTTGCGGTCCGCCTGGGGGCTGTGGGTCACGGCCAGGCGGGCCGCGTAGTCCAGGGTCTCGTCGTCGGGCAGGGGATCCTTGCGCTCGCGCGGGATAACCACGTGGGCCCCCGGCAGGCCCTGGACGTGGAGCCAGATGTCCCAGGGCCGGGCGCGGCGGAAGGTCAGCCAGTCGTTGCTGGTCCGGCTGGTTCCCACCAGTATGGTGTATCCCCAATGCCAGTACTCGCGGGGGGGCTTCGGCCCTCCCGGGCCCCGTTTGCGCGTGCCGTGGCGCTGCTCGGGGGGTATGCCTTCCAGTTGGTCCAGCCGGTCGGCAATGGCCTTGCGGGTGGCCTCGTCCGCCTCCGTCAGGTCCGCTTCCAGGCGGGCCACCTCCGCCAAGTCGGCCTCGGTCTCGAAACGACGCCGCGCCGCCAGCTCCTGCCCCCGCTCGGCCTTGCGGGCCCTGTTGAAGTAGCGCTGGGCCTCCTCCTGGAAGGGGGTGCCGGGGCGGACGGGGACCTCGATGGTGGTGGGAGGGCTGTCCAAATAGTCGGTTGCGGTGACGGTCTCGCCTCGGGCCAGGCCGCTGCCCAGTCCGGCGAGGGCCTGCCCAAAGCGGCGGTATTCCTCGGGATGGGCGTGGCGCGCCTCGTCCGCGGCGATCTTCTCCAGCCGTTCCTCCAGGCGCTTGCGGATGCGTCGCAGGCGAGTGCCCAACCTCTGGCTGTAATGCTCCGCCTGCGCCTGGTGGAGGGTGGATTCCAGGTACTGGTGCCAGGCCTCCTCCAGCGCACCCGCTGGCTCCGGCGCATCCCAGTTGGGCAAAGGAAAGGGATAGAGGAAGGCCTTTTCCGCCTCCCCGTGCAGGAACCACTCCGCGGTGGGCTGGACCAAGGATTGGGCCGCTCGGCTCAGGAGCCCCCGGCGCTCGCCCTCGTCCAGCCCCTCCAAGGACT
>JAHEOG010000202.1 GCA_018609925.1 Gammaproteobacteria bacterium | reverse complement strand
CCTCGGGGACGGGCTCGGTGGCGCGCGTGGTGGGGGCGGGCTCGGCGGCCCGGGCCTGGGTCTCCGGGGTCTGCTCCACCGGCTCCGTCTCGGTCGGCTGGGTGGGCTCGGCGGACTCGGCCTCCGTGGTCTCGGGCCGGGCGGTCTCGGGCTCGGCCGGCTGCGCCTCCTCCTCGGGGACCTGGCTCGACTCCGGGAGGGGCTCGCCGGCGGCCGCCTGGCTCCCGGCGATTTGCACCCGCATCTTCCCGGGGGTGCCTTTGGGAGGCTCGGGAGCCGCCGCATAGAGCCAGAAGGCCAGAGCGACGTGGGCCGCGGCCGCGACCACCAGGGCCCCGAGCCAGTGCCAGATCCGAAAATTCATCCGGTGCGCAGGGCGGTTAGGAGGGTGATCTCTTGGGCACCCGCGCTGCGGAGGCGCTCCATGACCTCGAGGATGCGCCCGGCGTCCACGGCCGCGTCTGCCTTGAGCCGGACCACACCGCCCTCCTCCGCGGCCAGGCGCTCGGCCAGGCGCTGCTGCAGGGCCTCCCCCTCCAGGCGCTCCCCGTCGATGGCGAGCCGGCCCTGGGCGTCCAGGAGGACGGTGAGGGGACCCTGGGTCTCGGCCTGCTTCTCGCTGCGGGACTGGGGCGGCTCGATCTCCAGCGGATCGGGCGCCTTGAAGGTGCCGGCGAGGAGGAAGAAGATCAGCAGCAGGAAGACGATGTTCACCAGCGGCAGGATGTAATCCTCGGTATCCCGGCGCGGTTGGGGCTTGGACAGCTTCATGGCCGGGTCCCGCCCTGCAGGGAGAGGTCCTCGGCGCCGGCGGCCACCAGGCGGTCGAACACGTCCACCAGGCGCTGGAGGTCCACACCCTCGTCGGCCTGGACCACCACCGGCTGGCCGTCCCGGCGCTCCAGGTAGCGCCCGGCGGCCGCTGACAGGTCCTCCAGCGCCACGGGACGCCCGTTCAGGTCCAGCCCGCCGGAATGGACGCGCACCAGGATGGCGCCCTCCACGGAGGCCGAGGCGCCTTCCGGGGAGGTCAGCCCCAGGTCGATGGAGCGCCACTGGACGAAGGTGGACGCCAGCATGAAGAAGAACAGCAGGATGAACACCACGTCGATGAGTGGCGTCAGGCTGACGATCCGCCGCCTCTCTCGGGGATCCTGGATCTGCACCGGTTACCCCAGGTTGCGAACCCGCTGCGGCTCCGCAGGGGCCTCCCCGGAGGCCGGCTCCTCGCCGACCGGCTCGGCGGTGAACACGCGGGTAAGGGCATCCTCCATCCGATGCCCCATCCGGGTCACCGAGTGCTCCAGGGCGTGGAGCGCCGCCACCACCGGGATGGCCACCGTCAGGCCGGCGGCGGTGGTCAGTAAGGCCTCCCAGATGCCGCCGGCCAGCAGGGAGGGACTGAGCTGGCTGCCGGCGGTCTCCACCTGCTGGAAGGCGTCGATCATGCCGAGCACGGTGCCGAGGAGCCCCAGCAAAGGACTCAGGGCCCCGATCACCTCCAGGACCCGGAGGTAGCGATTGAGGTTCTCCAACCAGCCGGAGGCCTGGCGCTGGGCCTCCTCGCGCACTCGGGACTCCCTGGCGCCCGGCTGCCGCAGCCCGCGCATGGCGGGCTCCACGACCCGGGCCACCGGATTGCGGGCCCCGGCCAGGGCCTCCAGGGCCCGATCCCGCCGGCCCGCGGTCCAGTGCGCCAGGGCCGGCTCCACTCCCTTCGTGGACCAGATGCGCAGGCGGGCGAACTGGTAGAGCTTGAGCAGGATCACCGCCAGGGCCACCACCGAGACCCCGATCAGCACGTTCAGGACCGGCCCGCCCGCCGCGAGCCAGTCCATCAGGCCGGTCATGGCCTCGGCTCCGCCGCCGCTAGGGCCTTCTGCCGTTCCCGTCCCGGGTGCGGCCATGGTCTGCGCTCCATAGGTTGGCTGCTACGAGGGGCTCCCAAATAAGGAGTCCGCTTGAGACGACGGCGCTGTCATGGCGAGGCTCCGGAAGCCCGAACCCCCGGATACTCCCCTGCACAGCGCGTCATCCCGGACCGCGCGAAGCGCCGATCCGGGATCCGCTGAAGGGGCACTTTCCGGGAGAGCCCTCCGGGGTCACTTGCTCAGCTCGGCCCCGGCCTTGGTGGTGGGCCGAATCCGGTTCATGCACTTATCGACCGCACCGTCGGCGGTTGCGCACTCCAGGACCTCGTTGATAAGGACCCGCCCGATGTCCTGGCACTTCACCTCGGAGATGTCGAAGACCTTGACCACGGTCTTCTCCGCCTGAACCGGCGCTGCATCCAGGGCCACCCGTTTGGTGATGATCCCGTCCTCATCGAACAGGATCAGGTCCAGCTTGAATTTGGTGTAGGCCGCCTTGGCGTCGTTGTCGAACACGAGGTACGCCCGGCAGCTATTGTTGTCCCGGGTTTCGAGCTTGTTGAGCTCCATGCCGATGGTCGGGGCCGCCGATGCGGGACCGGCAACGGCCATGAGGAACAGCGCCACCAGCCAGCCGGCAATTGATCTCTTCATTGCTGCCTCCAAACGGTTTCAAATAGCGTCCCGGGGTCGGCCCAACCAGGGCGGCACCGTAAAGTCCCAAAGGGCGATTCCCATACTAAGCACGGACCGTGCCATACCGGCCATGCCCCGGTGAGCCGTGATATGGCCCCCTATATCAGATCGGGCGGTTGTTTTCGACCAAATCCGGTCGATAGCGACCGCTCTCGCCATGGGCTACCCAACTCGGGTAACCTGATTTCCTCTCACTGGTAGGAGGTCCGCGATCCTGGCAACAAGCCCCTGTTACCGCTTCGCGGTGGCCTTTGGCCTGCTGCTCGCGAGCTCCCTGGCCCCGGCCCATCCTTCCCTGGACTCGGGCTACCAGCGGACCACGGAGAAGGCCTTCGAGAATGTCCTGTGGGACCTTCGCTTCGCGGTCACTCAACGGAACTTCCGGATCGTCGGCCGCAACCGGATCGGCAAGGCGCTACGCGAGCGCGGTTACGAGGACTCCCCCCGGGCCCAGGTCCTCGAGTTCTGCAACCTCAGCTACATCCGCCGGGCCCTTGACCTCGACCGGCGCT
>JAHEOG010000201.1 GCA_018609925.1 Gammaproteobacteria bacterium | reverse complement strand
GGTCGCTCCCCGCCGGAGGAGCCCCTCGGCCGTCTGAGCGTTTCCGGGGCCCCGGAATGCGGCGTTCGGGAACCTTGGTTGCGGAGAATTGCCTGGGGGGGAAGGCTTGGGTTTTCCGGAACCGAGTGCTAGAATTCCGGACTCGCAGAGGATTCGGAGGGACCGAAAGTGGGTCGCGCACCCGCTTTTTTTTATTTCGGGGGCGCCGGAGATGACGGCGAAGGAGCGAGAGGCCCTGATCGGGCTGTTGGAGCCCGGCGTGGGGGCCATGGGGTACGAGCTGGTGGAGCTGGAGCTGGTAGGCGCCGGCGGGAACCGAACCCTTCGGCTCTACATCGATGCCCCGAATGGAGTGACCCTGGAGGATTGCGAGGCGGTTAGCCACGCCGTCGAGGAGATCCTGGACGCGGAGGACCCCATCCCCGGCCGTTACCAGCTTGAAGTGTCTTCGCCGGGAGTCGAGCGCCCCCTCCGGCGCTCGGAAGACTACCGCCGATTCTCCGGGGAGATGGTTCGCATCAAGACCTTCGCCCCGATTTACGGCCAAAGGAGCTTTACCGGCGGCCTGCTAGGCCTGGAAGGCGATTCCGTGGTGGTTGATACGCCGGAAGGGCGTCGGGCGATCCCCTTGGAAGAGATCGCTAAGGCCCACTTGGTGGCCGATCTCTAGCCCACGCTGGCTTCGAGGTGCTCAAAGGGACGATTCGGGTATGAACAACGAGATCCTAATGGTGGTGGATTCCGTCGCAAGGCAGAAGGGTGTCGATAAGGACATCATCTTCAAGGCCATGGAGGCTGGCCTGGCGACGGTGACCAAGAAGAAGTACGGCCAGGAAAAGGCCATCCGGGTCGATATCGACAAGGACACCGGGGATTTCCGGTCGGTGCGCTACTGGACGGTTGTCGATGACGACGCCGAGCTGGAGGACCCGGATCAGGAGATGCACCTTTCCGAGGCCCGCAAGCGGGATCCCGAGGTGGAGGTGGGCGGCATCGTGGAAGAAGAGCTTGCCCCCATCGAGTTCGGCCGCATCGGGGCCCAGACGGCCAAGCAGGTCATCCTCCAGAAGGTCCGGGAGGCCGAGCGGGACATGGTGGTCGAGGAGTACCAGGACCGCGTCGGGGACCTGATTACGGGGGTGATCAAGCGGCTGGAGCGGGGCAATGCCATCATCGAGCTCAACCGGACCGAGGCCATCCTGCCGCGCTCCGAGCAGATTCCCCGGGAGAACCTGCGATCCGGGGATCGTGTCAGAGCCTATCTGTACGATGTCCGGAGGACCCAGTCCGGACCCCAGGTCTTCCTGTCCCGGACCCATCCCCAGCTGATCGTGCGACTGTTCGAGCTGGAGGTGCCCGAGATCGACGAGGGCATTATCCAGATCCGAGGGGCCGCGCGCGATCCCGGCTCACGGGCCAAAATAGCGGTCAGCACGTCGGACGACCGGATCGATCCCGTTGGCGCCTGTGTCGGGCTACGCGGGGCTCGCGTCCAGAAGGTTGTGGACGAATTGGCCGGCGAGCGCGTGGACATCATCCAGTACACGGGCGATGCCGCCACCTTTGTCTGCAACGCGCTGTCTCCGGCCGAGATCAGTCGAGTGGTGGTGGACGAGGAGCTCAACACCATCGATGTGGTTGTTAAGGAGGATCAGCTCTCCCTGGCCATTGGTCGAGGGGGCCAAAATGTTCGCCTGGCCAGCCAGCTAACCGGGTGGGAGATCGACATCCTCACCGAGCAGGAAGAGCAGGACAAGCGGGCCCAGGAGTTCGAGACCTACCAGAAGCTTTTCACGGAAAAGCTCGGTGCGGACGACGAAGTGGCCGGAATCTTGGCCGAGGAGGGCTTTTCCAGTCTGGAGGAAATCGCCTACGTGCCCCTTTCCGAGCTGGCCTCCGTAGAGGAGTTCGACGAGGAGATTGCCCAGCAGCTACGCAGTAGCGCCCGGGACGCCCTCCTGAACCAGGCCATCGCCGAGGAAGAGCGTCTCGAGACCGAAATGGACCCCTCCCTCATGGAAGTGGACGGGATGGACGAGGCCACCGCGCGCAAGCTGGTGTCCGGCGGGATCAAGTCCCGGGAAGACCTGGCCGAGCTGGCGGTTGACGAGCTCCGGGAAGCGAGTGGCATCCCCGAAGCGCGGGGCCAGGATTTGATCATGGCCGCACGCAAGCACTGGTTCGAGGAGGAGGCAGGGCAGGATGCGGCCGCCCCCGGTGGCGCCGAAGGGTCCTCAGAAGATCAGGGCGGTAGCCAGCCGCTCGAGGGGGATCGGGAGGCCTCGGGTCCCACCGGCGGATAAGGCCCGGTTATGGCGGGGCCCCAGCGGACCTGTCACGCCTGTCGGCGCTCGTTCCCCCAGGGCGAGCTGTTGCGGTTCGCCTGCGGACCTCAAGGCCGGGCGGTCCTGGATCTTCGCGGCCGACTACCGGGCAGAGGGGTGTACCTCTGCCCTCGGCTGGCCTGCCTTCGGCGAGGGCTCAAGCCCAAGGGTATCGGTGGGGCCTTGGGCTGCGGGGCTCCGGAAGACTCCCCGGAAGGTCTCCGGGACCGTGCGCAGGTGGGCTTGAGCCGCATGCTGCAAGAGGCCATCGGACACGCCCATCGGGCCGGAGCGGTGGTGTACGGGGCCGATCGTGTGGCCGCTACCCTGGATCACGGGGAGGCAGGATGCGTGGTTGCCGCCGCCGATGCCGCCAAGCGAACTCGATCCGACTTGGCCGAACGGGTAGCGCCCGGGTCCCTGATGACCGCGCTGTCCAAGGCCGAGCTGGGAGAGGTGCTGGGCACCGCTGAAGTGGGCGTGTTCGCCATCACGCACCCCCGCTTGGCCGAGCGGATCCGGATGCTGGCCCTGCGCTGGAATTGCCTGAGAGAGGAGAATGGAGATGGGCAAGGTTAAGGTTTCCACATTTGCCCGAGAGATGAGCATGTCCAACGACAAGCTCCTCGAGCAGTTACGCGCGGCGGGCGTGGATAAGCACAGCCCCGACCAGTTCGTTAACGACGACGACAAGCGCCAACTTCTGGCCTATCTCCGCAAGAGTCACGGGGCCGGCGAGGACGAGGAGGAGCCGGCTCCGAACAAGATCACCCTCAAGCGCCGCTCCAACCGACAGGTCCGCCAGAGCTTTTCTCACGGGCGTTCGCGTACCGTAGAGGTGGAGGTTCGGAAGAAGCGGACCTTCGTTAAGCGTCGTCGCGATGAGGAGCCGGAGACCGAGGAGGCGGTTCCGGCCGCCGAGAAGGTGGAAGCTCAGGCGGAAGGGTCTGGCGAGGCTCGCAGGGCGGAGGCCTCCCAGCCCCCTCCCCAGCCTGAGGGGGCCTCAGCTGAGCCGGCGGAATCGGTGACCGAGGAGCCCGCAGGGGAGCCGGAGCTCGAAGCTGCGGCTGAGGCGCCCGCCCCGGAGGAGTCGGAGCCGGTGGCCGAGGTATCCCAGGTTGCCGCCGAAGGAGGGGCCCAGCCAGCCGAAGCCCCTGCCCCGGATAAGCCGGCCGGCAAGAAGGACCGGAAGGATCAGGAAGAGGAGCGGGAGGAATACCGCCGGGAGCCGGAGGAAGAGGAGCCCTACGAATCCCGGAAGCAGCGGAAGAAGCGGGAGAAGCGGGCCCGCCGGGAAGGCCGGCGCTCCGAGGAGCAGCAGGCCTTCGAGAAGCCGGATAAGCCCCAGGTCCGGGAGGTGGCGGTACCGGAGACCATCTCCGTTGGCGAGCTCTCCGATCGGCTCGCCATGAAGGCCACCGAGCTCATCAAGCAGCTTTTCTCCATGGGGGTGATGGTCACCAAAAACGACACCCTCGATTCCGAGACGGCCACCCTGGTGGTGGAGGAGCTGGGTCACAAGGTGAAGCACGTCTCCGAAGAGGCGCTGGAGGAAGAGGCCCTCGCCACCGAGAAGCCCGAAGGGGAGGCCCAGCCCCGTCCCCCCGTGGTGACCGTCATGGGCCACGTGGACCACGGCAAGACCTCCCTGCTCGACTACGTGCGCGAGACCAAGGTAGCCGCCGGGGAGGCGGGTGGCATTACCCAGCACATCGGGGCGTACCAGGTGGATACCGACAACGGGCGCCTGGTCTTCCTGGACACCCCGGGTCACGAGGCCTTCACCGCCATGCGTGCCCGGGGGGCCGAGGTTACCGACTTGGTGATCCTGGTAGTGGCCGCGGACGATGGTGCCAAGCCCCAGACCCTGGAGGCCATCGACCACGCCCGCGCGGCCGAGGTCCCCGTTGTGGTGGCCGTCAACAAGTGCGACCTGCCCGAAGCGGAGCCGGACAAGGTTAAGCAGGAGCTTTCCCAGCACGGGCTGATCCCAGAGGACTGGGGTGGCGACACCTTGTTCGTTAACGTCTCGGCCAAGAGCGGTGAGAACATCGACAGTCTGCTCGAGATGGTGGCCCTGCAGGCCGACCTACTGGAGCTCCAGGCGGTCCCCGATGGGCCGGCCCGGGGCGTGGTGGTCGAATCCAAGCTCGAGCGGGGCCGGGGACCGGTGGCGACGGTCCTGGTACGGGAGGGTCGTCTCAACCAAGGCGACGTCCTCCTGGCCGGATCGGAGTACGGCCGGGTCCGGGCTCTGGTCAATGAACTTGGCCACAACGTGGACGCCGCCGGCCCGTCGACACCCGTGGAGGTGCTGGGTCTGTCCGGAGTCCCCGAAGCGGGGGATGAGGCGCAGGTGGTCAATGACGAGCGCAAGGCCCGCGAGATCTCCGAGATGCGCCAGCAGCGGTTGAAGGAGCAGCAGATCGCCGCCAACAAGCGGGCCAAGCTCGAGGGCATGTTCGAGCAGATGCAGCAGGGAGAGGTGGCCGAGCTGCCGATCCTGATCAAGGCCGATGTCCAGGGCTCCGTGGAGGCCCTGCGCGAGTCCCTGGAGAAGCTTTCCACCGATGAGGTCCGAGTGCGCGTGATCCATGCCCAGGTGGGCGGCATCAACGAGAGCGACGTCAATCTCGCCCTCGCTTCGGAGGCCCTCATCATCGGATTCAATGTGCGCGCCGAAGCCTCCGCCCGCCGGGCCATCGATCAGAACGGGGTGGATGTCCGGTACTTCAGCGTCATCTACGAGGCCGTGGACCAGGTCAAGGCCGCATTGGAAGGCCTTTTGGAACCGGAGGTGACCGAGGAGGTCACCGGCCGGGCCGAGGTGCGGGAGCTTTTCCGGGTCCCCAAGATGGGCACGGTGGCCGGCTGCCAGGTGGTGGAAGGCTATGTCACCCGCAACGCCAATGTCCGGGTCCTTCGGGATAATGTCGTGGTCTACGACGGCAAGCTGGACTCCCTTAAGCGGTTCAAGGAAGACGCCAAGGAAGTCCGGGAGGGCTACGAGTGCGGCATCGGTATCCGGGACTTCAACGACATCGAACTGGGCGACATCCTGGAGTGCTACGAGACCCGCGAGGTGTCCCGGACGCTGGAGTGAGCGCCGGGCGGGGGAGGACCCATGAGCCGTCAAACCGGACGCACCCGGCGGGTTTCCGAGCTCCTCCAGCAGGAGCTCGGGCCCATGGTGCAGCAAGAGCTGCGGGACCCTCGGCTGACCTGGGTCAGCATCCTAGCCGTTGATGTCGCCCCGGATCTCCAATCGGCCCGCGTGCGGTATTCCTGTATGCCCGGTACCGAGGCCGCCGAAGCCGGCGACGAGGTCCAGGAGAGCCTGGATCGGGCGGCTGGCTATTTGCGCGGCCTGCTGAGCCGGCGCCTCAACCTTCGCAATATTCCCGAGCTCCGTTTCGTCTACGACGACGCCCTCGATCACGCGGACCGGATCAACTGGCTGTTGAGCTCCTTGAACCATGGGGAATCGAATGGCGAATGACGCCACCCTCTCCCAGGCTGCAGCCCGATTGGGGGAGGCCAAGCGGGTCCTGATCACCACCCATGTCAGCCCGGATGGAGATGGCATTGGAAGCGGGCTGGGCTTGGCCCTGGCTCTGGAAGGTCTGGGCAAAGAGGCCGTAATCCAGCTGGCGGATCCGGTTCCGGAATACCTTCACTTCCTCCCTGGCCAGGATCGGATCCGCTGCGCGGAGCCTAACGAAGAGGGCTGGGACGCCCTGGTAACCCTCGACTGCGGCGACTGGAGGCGCCTCGGAGACGCGCCCGGCGACACCGCCCTGTTCGGGTGCGTGATCAACCTGGATCACCACCGCGGTAATGAGGAGTTCGGGGACCTGAACGTGATCGACCCCGCCGCCTCGGCGACGGGGCTAATGGTCTTCCACCTTCTGCGGGAGCTGGGTGCCCCCATCGGGGCCGATGCCGCCCTGGCCCTGTACACCGCCATCGCCACCGATACCGGATTCTTCTGCTACAGCAACACGGACGTGACCACCTTTGAGGCGGCCACCGAGCTTGTTCGGTCGGGGGCGTACCCCTATGCAGTCCACCATGCCTTGAATGAGAGCCATCCTCCCTCGCGGCTGCGGATGATGCACCAGGCCTTGGGCCTGATGGAGTTCGCCGGGGATGGACGGATCGGCATGATCGTGCTGGACAGTACAGCCTTTGACCGAGCGAAGGCCTCACCGGAGGACGCGGAGGGCCTGGTGGAGCTGCCCCGGTCAATAGCCATGGTGGAAGTCGCCGTACTCCTGCGTCCTACTACGGAGGCAACGGCCTTCAAGGCAAGCCTGCGCTCCAAGTGGAAGGCCGACGTGGCCCGGATCGCCACCCGGTTCGGGGGCGGGGGCCATGCCCGGGCGGCTGGCTGCACCCTGGAAGGGCCTTTGGAGACGACCCGCGACCGGCTGGTGGCTGCCATTCAGGAGGAGCTGAACCGTGGCGAGTAGAACCGGATCCCGTCCCTTTTTCCCCGTACCGCTTTGGGCGGGCGCAACGGGATGAGCGAAGCCGTTAACGGCATCCTCCTGCTGGATAAGCCCCGGGGTATGACCTCCAATACGGCCCTGCAGAAGGCCAAGGGCCTGCTCAAGGCCCGCAAGGCCGGTCATACGGGGAGCCTGGACCCCATGGCCACCGGCCTGCTTCCCCTTTGCTTCGGGGAAGGTACCAAGGTCTCCAAGTTCCTGCTGGAGGCCGACAAGCGGTACTGGACCACCCTACAGCTCGGTCGGGAGACCGACACCGGCGATGGCGAAGGGGAGACCGTGGCGGAGGCCCCGGTTGATGTAACCGAGGCGGATATCGGAGCCGTCCTGGAGGCGTTCCGCGGGGAGATCGAGCAGATCCCGTCCGTCTACTCGGCGATCAAGCAGGGGGGTGAGCCCTTGTACCGCAAGGTACGCCGGGGCGAAGAGGTGGATGCTCCTCCCGCGCGTCAGGTCCAGATCCACGAGCTGCGTCTGCTGGGAGTGGAGGGGGACCGCTTGGAGGTGGAGATCCTGTGCTCCAAGGGCACCTACATCCGTACCTTGGCCATCGACATCGGGCGGAAGTTGGGATGCGGGGCCCATCTAGCCGAGCTCCGACGCACCGCATCCGGGCCCTTCCGAGTAGAGGGCGCCTACACCCTGGAGGCGCTGGAGGAACGGGACAAAGCGCAGCGGCGGGCCTGCCTGCTACCGGTGGACGCGGCCCTGACGGATCTCCAACCCGTCACCCTGGGAGAGACCGCCGCCTATTACCTCCTGCAGGGGCAACCGGTTATGGTTCCCAAGGTCCCCGAAGGGGAGCACCTGCGCCTCTATGACAATGAGGATTGCTTCCTCGGGGTTGGCGCGTCCCTGGCCGATGGCCGGATCGCCCCCAAGCGCTTGTTCCACCTCAACTGAGCCCGCTTGCCGGCTTGCCACCGGCGAGCTAGAATCGCCCGTGATCGGTAGCGTCCCGGAGCGCTCCCGGGCGTCTCCGCCGCGCCGGATTCGCCGAGGACCATCAGGGCGAGTCTGGACGGACTGGATTGCCACTCGAAGGGTTCGTTCATGAGCATTACTGCCGAGAAGAAGACGGAGCTGATCGAGGAGTACAAGCAGCACGAGGGGGATACGGGATCGCCCGAGGTTCAGGTGGCCCTGCTGACGGAGCGCATCTCCAACCTCACCGAGCACCTCAAGACCCACAAGCATGACCACCACAGCCGGCGGGGCCTGCTAAAGATGGTGGGTCACCGGCGCAAGCTCCTGGACTATCTCAGGGGCCAGGACGTCAATCGCTACCGCGAGCTTATCCAGAGCCTCGGGATCCGCAAGTAACCCGCCAGGAGTTTCCGTTGCCTCTTAACGCTGAAAGAGTCGAGCTCGAATACGGGGGCCAGCCGCTGCGCCTGGAGGCCGGAAACCGGGCCCGCCAGGCGGATGGGGCGGTGACGGTAACCCTTGGGGATACGGTGGTCCTGGTAACCGCGGTGGCCCGGAAGGAGGCCAAGCCAGGGCAGCCATTCTTTCCCCTAACCGTGAATTATCAGGAGCGCACCTTTGCCGCCGGGAAGATCCCCGGCGGCTTCTTTAAGCGCGAAGGCCGGCCCTCCGAGAAGGAGGCCCTGACCTGCCGCCTGATTGACCGGCCCATTCGGCCCCTGTTCCCCGATTCCTTCATGAACGAGACCCAGATCGTGGCCACGGTGCTGTCCGCGGATGGCGAGAACGATCCCGATATACCCGCCATGATCGGGGCCTCCGCTGCCTTGACCCTGTCCGGCATCCCCTTCGATGGGCCGATTGCCGGAGCTCGGCTGGGCTATGTCGACGGCGAGTATCTTCTGAACCCCACGTTCACCCAGCTTGAGGACTCCGAGCTCGATCTGGTGATCGCCGGGACCCGTGATGCCGTTCTCATGGTGGAATCCCAGGCCAATCGGCTTCCCGAGCAGACCATGCTCGAGGCGATCTACTACGGGCACGAGAAGATGCAGCCGGTTATCCAGGCCATCGATGAGCTCGCCGCCGAGGCCGGTAAGCCCCGTTGGGACTGGCAGGAGCCGGAGCCCGACCGCGACCTGGAGGCCCGGGTGCGGGAGGTGGCTGAAGAAGAGCTACGCGAGGCCTATTCCCTCAAGGACAAGCAGGCCCGTCAGGCGGCGGTGGACGAGGTTCGGGCCAAGGTGTTGGGCGCTTTGGAAGCGGAGCCAGAGCAGGATGCCGATCGGGCGGGTGAGGTTAAGGATCTGATCAAGGCGCTGGAGGGCCGTATCGTCCGCGATGATGTGCTGGCCGGGAAGCCGCGGATCGACGGCCGGGAAGCGGACGAGATCCGACCCATCACGGTGGAAACCGAGGTGCTCCCCCGAACCCACGGCTCGGCTGTGTTTACCCGGGGCGAGACCCAGGCCATGGTGGTGGCTACCCTGGGCTCCGGGCAGGACGCCCAGATCATCGACGCCCTGGAAGGGGAGAGTCGGGAGCGGTTCATGCTCCACTACAACTTCCCGCCTTTCTGTACCGGGGAAACCGGGTTCATGGGTCCCCCCAAGCGCCGGGAGATCGGTCACGGCAAGCTGGCCAAGCGGGCCCTTCAAGCAGTCGTTCCCTCCCAGGAGGATTTCCCCTATACCCTGCGGGTGGTTTCCGAGATCCTGGAGTCCAACGGCAGCTCGTCCATGGCCACTGTGTGCGGGACTTCCTTGGCGCTGATGGATGCGGGATGCCCGGTGGCTGGCGGAGTCGCCGGGATCGCCATGGGCCTCGTCAAGGAGGGGGAGCGCTATACCGTGCTTTCGGACATCCTGGGCGATGAGGACCACCTGGGGGACATGGACTTCAAGGTGGCCGGAACCGCGGAGGGGGTGACCGCCCTCCAGATGGACATCAAGATCGCCGGTATCACCCGGGACATTATGGATTCCGCCCTGGAGCAGGCCCGACAAGGCCGGCTCCGCATCCTGGACGAGATGAACAAGGTGATCGATCGGCCCCGCCAGGAGCTTTCCCAGTTTGCTCCCCGCATGATCACCTTGAAGGTTAAGCCGGAAAAGATCCGCGAGATCATCGGTCCGGGGGGTAAGACCATCCGTACCCTGACCGAGGAGACCGGTACCAACATCGATATCGACGATGACGGCACCGTCTACATCTCCTCCAACGACGCCCAGGGGGCGGAAGAAGCCAAGGATCGCATCGAGAAGATGGTTGAGGAAGTGGAGGAAGGCCGCATCTACGAAGGGGAGGTTGTTCGCATTACCGAGTTCGGGGCCTTCGTGAACATCCTTCCCAACACCGACGGGCTCCTCCACATCTCCGAGATCGCCCCCGAGCGGATCGACAAGGTCACCGACTACCTCAGCGAAGGCGACACGGTTCGGGTCAAGGTCCTCGAGGTGGACAACCGGGGTCGTATCCGGCTCTCTAAGCGGGCCGTGGACGCGGACTAGCGCTCAACGGGTAGGGAGCTGCCGGGCCGTCTCCGGTCTGTCGCTCCTTCCTCGGGAATCCCTCTAGAAATCCGTCTTAGGTGCATGGATCCCTATGCCACCTTTCGCCTGGGCCTTCCTGGCCGTCCTGATTGCCGTCACCGGTGTGCGCCTTTGGCTCGCTGCCCGCCAGAGGCGCCACCTCCAGGCTCACCGAAACAAGGTCCCGGAGGCCTTCCGGGAGCGGATACCCCCCGAAGAGCATTCCCGTGCGGTGGACTACAACGCCGAGCGCGTACGGCTCAACATGGCCGGGACGCTGGTGGATGCCGGGGTCCTCTTGGCCCTCACCCTGGGTGGTGGGATCGCGCTCCTCGGAGGGCTCTGGCAAGGGCTGTCCTGGCCCCAATGGGCCGCGGGCACCGGCTTGGTGTTAAGTGTCCTGGCGGTCCGGGAGCTCCTGCGTCTGCCTGTTTCTGCCTGGCAGACCTTCGGGGTGGAGGCCCGTTACGGGTTCAATCGCATGACTGCCTCGATGTTCCTGACCGATACACTGAAGGGAGCCGTCGTTAAGGGCGTGCTGATCGCGGTGGTCGTGGCCGCCTTCCTGGCGCTTATGGCCGGGGGAGGGCCCTTATGGTGGGTTTACGCCTGGGTGTTCTGGGTGGCCTACACCCTGTTCCTGACGTGGGCCTATCCCAAATGGGTGGCGCCGCTGTTTAATCGCTTTCGACCCCTGGAGGAAGGCGAGCTCCGGGAGCGGATTGCCGGACTGCTCCAGCGTTGCGGATTCGCCTTGCGGGGGGTCTTCGTTATGGACGCCTCTAGGCGAACCGCCCATGGCAATGCCTACTTTACCGGCCTGGGCGGTGCCAAGCGCGTGGTGTTCTTCGACACCCTATTGAACGCCCTGGTCCCCGAGGAAACGGAGGCGGTCCTGGCCCACGAGCTGGGGCACTTCCGACTCGGCCACGTGCGTAATAGCCTTGTGGTCTCCGGGGTCCTTGCCCTGGGTGCTCTTGGGCTCCTCGCTTGGCTTCGGACCCAGCCCTGGTTCTTCCACGGGCTCGGCGTTCCCGATCCCTCTGATGCCTACGCCCTGATCCTCTTCGCCCTGGTGGGGCCCGTTTTCGCCTTTCCGATCCGTCCATTGGCGGCGGCCTGGTCCCGGCGAAGGGAGTACCAGGCCGACGACTTCGCCATGCACTACAGCGACCGTCGGGCCCTCGCTTCGGCTCTGGTCAAGCTGTTCAAGGACAACGCCGCCAGCCTTGCCCCCGACCCCGTCTATTCCTGGTTCTATCACTCCCATCCTCCCCCACGGGAGCGGATCGCCTACCTGGAAGGCTCGGGTAGGCCGTAACGGGGATAGTACCCCTCCGTCTCAGTGCCCCGATCCCCGAGGGATCAACGCCCCCCATCGTTACTTCCCTATCCTGATCCGTGTCGGTAACCGGTTGCCCAGGCCTTGGGGCGGATCCATCCGGCCCTGCGGCAGCCCCGGTATAGACCCGGTCGTCGACAAATCGCACCCTCCCAGGGCCCCGCTCCCAACCCGATCCCCTAACCCCCGCCCGGGCTCGGCCGAAGGTTGTGGATCCTTCAGGCCTTGGTCATCGTGGTAGGGGGGCGGGGTACGCGCCCACAACCCCGCCCCGGGGCGGTAACCCCACAAGGCTTCTCGTTTCGGGGATTAGGGGCTTTTCCCCCTGCGTCGGTGGCTCGCGTAGTGGGTGTAGCCATACCGACAAAAGGAGGTACAGTAGAGGAAACCAAAATTGTTGGCCCTTGGGTAGGCCGATAGGTTGTAAACCTCGTGGACCCTTAGTAAGGGGTCAAAAGGCAAAAGGGGGGCCGATCACAGGGCCGGGGATGGTCAACGCCGCTGTAAGGTCACGGGTTCCGGCGAAACGGACGCCTTGGCGGCCCCTTGGAAGGGTGTGCCTTCCTAAAGAGACCCGACCAATGGTGGGAGTGAGGTAGGTGAGAGCCCAGACTCCCGAAGGCAAAAGCGCCAATCAAAGCATCCTCGGAGGGGCCCCCGTCGAAGGGAGCTCTATACGTTTGCTTATGGTGGAGGACAACCCGGGGATTACCCGGGTTGTCCGCACCATGTTCTCCAAGATCCAAGGCACCAGCTTCGAGATCGACACGGCCGGAACGGTTTCCGAGGGCCTAAGCAAGCTCCGCC
>JAHEOG010000200.1 GCA_018609925.1 Gammaproteobacteria bacterium | reverse complement strand
GCGTACCGAACGTAGCAGCGGCTGGCATCAGTCCCCGCCGGCTCGGGTGCCAGGAGTCCCTCCCCTTGCTCGGCGAAGTGCTCGCAGGCCCAGGCGCATTTCTCGGCCTCCGCGCGGGCCTCGCCGGTGGGCTTGCCCATCTCCCTTGTGATCAGGGCTCCGAGGTCGGCCGCCTCCCCCCGCAGCTTGGCGGCTGCTTGCTCAAGGACCTGTCGACGTTGGTAGAACGAGGTTTGCGCCCAGCTCTCAAAGGCCTCTCGGCCGGCCTCCAGGGTGCGCTCGATCTGGGAGTCGTTGAGCTCTTGGAAGATCTCCATCACTTCTTCGGTGGCGGGATTGAGCGATTCCATCACCATGGTCCGATCCTCGGCAGGGTGGCCTCTCAGGTTGGGAAAGGCCGCCGTGGTGGGGGCAGGACCTCTGCTTGACTGGGGGAAGACCCCATCTGAGAATAACCCCCCACGGTGCGGGGGTTAAAGGGAGCGCCCCGCCGCGCCCCGTACCGGACCACCCCCCCCCCTTTCCAGGTTCGCGAGCCTTGAGCATCGAGCGCGTCTGCGTACTGGGCGGTAGCGGCTTCATCGGCCGCCATATCGTCCACCGGCTGCACGCCCACGGGTATGGCGTGCGGGTGGTCACCCGCGATGTTGCCCGGAACCGTGATCTTCGGGTCCTGCCCGGAGTCGAGGTAACCGGGGGAAACCCGCTGCGGGAAAGCGACCTGGACGGCGTCGTTTCGGACATGGACGCCGTCATCAATCTTGTAGGCATCCTGACCGAGAAGCGGAGCCGGCGGAGCCGGGCCCTGGAGGAGCGCTCGGACTTCGAGGCGGTCCACGAGGAGCTGCCCCGCCTGGTTGTCGCCGCCTGCTATCGCCACGGCATCCACCGCCTGCTCCACATGAGCGCCAACGGCGCGGATCCTCAGGGTCCCAGCCGCTACCTGCGAACCAAGGGTCGCGGCGCCGAGATCGTCCGCGCCGCGGGGCGCCGGGCCCATATTGATCCCGTTCCGGAATGGCTGGCGGGAACCATCCTGAGCCGGGAGCGGGACTTCAACCCCACCGTCTTCGAGCCCAGCATCGTCTTTGGGGAAGGGGATCTGTTCTTCACCCGGTTCGCACGGCTCGTCCGGTGGACCCCACTCGTTTTTCCCCTCCCTGGAGGGGAGACCCGCATGGCCCCGGTCTGGGTGGAGGACGTTGCCGAGGCCTTCGCCCGCTCCCTGGAGGAGCCCAGCACTTACCAGGCGAGCTATCCCCTCTGCGGCCCCCACGAATACGCCTTCGCCGATCTGATCCGCCTGGTGGCGGAGCTGGAGGAGGTCCGACGCAAGGTCTGGCCGGTGCCTTCCTGGCTGGCCACCCTTCAGGCTCTCGTGCTGGAGCGCCTGCCCGGCGCCCCGCTGACGCGGGACCAGCTTGCCAGCTTGTCGGTGGATAATACCTGCGATCGCCCCTTCCCTTCCGTGCTGGGCATCGATCCCCAACCCCTGGAGGCTGTGGTGCCCTCCTATGTGGGGCGCTCCGATCGGTACCATGCCGATCTCTATCGCTACCGGGAGGGCGCCCGGCGGCGGTTCTGATGCGACGGATCCTTGGCCAGGGGCGGGACTCCTTCCCCCTTCCGAAGGCGATCCGCCGTGGTCGGGCTATCGATCCGTGACGGACGCCCGGCTCGCCTCGCCCGATCGGCTCAGGGATCCCGGGAGGGGCCGGGGGTGGGCGCCTCAATCGATGGATGGGATCATTACTTGGATTGGCCCACGGGGACGGAAGCTTCCGGTGCCTGGGCCGCAGCATGGGAGCGCGTATGAGCGAAGACAGCGGGAACGAAGCGGCCACGGGTGAGCAGCCGGTGTTTGCGCTGGAGCGGGTCTACGTCCGGGACATCTCCTTCGAGGCCCCGAATGCCCCGGAGGTCTTTACCTGGCAGGGCCAGCCCCAGGTGAACGTGGAGCTGGGGACCGAAGGTCGCTGGGTAACCGATGACGGGCACGCCGAGTCGGTTCTGACCGTGACCGTGCGCTCCACTTTGGAGGAGGCCACCGTTTTCATCGCGGAGGTGCAGCAGGCCGGGCTCTTCCGCGTCAGTGGCTTTTCCCAGGAGCAGGTCGAGCAGATCATGGGGGTAAACTGCCCCACTATCCTCTTCCCTTATGCTCGGGAAGCCATTGCCAACCTTGTCGGGCGGGGCGGGTTCCAGCAGCTCCTGCTCGATCCCGTCAACTTCCAGGCCATCTTCGAGCAGTCCCGAGAGCAAGCCGAGGAAGGGGCCCCGCATTGAGCCCGTATCTTGGTGGCAGGCTCCGGCTGGCGGCGGGGACGGCCCTGGTACTGGCCGGCTTGGCCTTGGCGTGTACCGGCCAGGCCGCAACCTACAAGTCCATCGGGGGATCGGAGGTCAACCTGCGGGCGGGGCCGGGCACCGACCATCCCCGGCGGTTTGTGGTCAGCCGGGGCTATCCCGTTCAGGTCCTGGAGACCCAACAGGGGTGGGCGAAGGTGGAGGACTACGCCGGAGACGTGGCCTGGGTGGCCGAGCGGCTCCTTTCGGAGGAGCGAACCGTCATTGTCACCGAGGATCTGGTGAACGTCCGGGAGGGGCCCTCCACCGATGAGACCGTGGCCTTCCGGGCCAAGCGCCATGTCCTGTTCACCTTCCTGGGCAAGGAGGGTGAATGGGTCCACGTACGCCACGCCGACGGGGACGAGGGCTGGGTCTACGCCCCCCTGGTCTGGGGCGACTGAGCGTTGGCCGCCGCGGCCGTTCTGGGGGGAGGGGCCTGGGGCACCGCCCTGGCCATCCAGCTTGCCCGCTGCGGTCACCCGGTTCGGCTCTGGGAGCGCCACGCACAGGCCGCTCAAAAGGTCCAGCGGAGCCGGGTCAATGAGCGATACCTCCCCGGGATCACGCTGCCCGAGGAGGTGGCCGTCACCGCCGATCCGGAAGAGGCCCTCGCCGGCGCCCGCTGTGTCGTGATCGCGGTGCCGAGCCGGGCCCTGGAGGAGGTGGCCCGGCTCATGGCAAAGGCCCTGGCGCCGGGGACCTGGGTGATCTGTGCCACCAAGGGCCTGGAGGAGCGCTCCGGCCGGCTCTTGCACGAGGTCCTGGACAGCACCCTTCCCGAACGGGTTGGCGGAGTGGCCTTCCTGTCGGGACCCAGCTTCGCCCAGGAGGTGGCCGAGGGCCGACCGACCGCGCTGACCCTGGCCGCCGCCGACCTGGACCAGGCCGACGAGCTCGCCAACTGGTTGCGCTGCGATCCTTTGCGGGTCTACTCCAGCGCGGACCGGGTGGGTGTGGAGCTGGGCGGCGCGGTGAAGAACGTGGTGGCCATCGCCGCCGGCATCGCCGATGGGCTGGAGCTGGGGTACAACGCCCGGGCGGCGCTCATTACCCGGGGTTT
>JAHEOG010000199.1 GCA_018609925.1 Gammaproteobacteria bacterium | reverse complement strand
CCGACCAGGGCTACGGCCACACCCATTCCGGCGAAAAGGGTCAATGAGCCGGCCAGGAAGGCGCCGGCGGCCAGGAGCCGCCGTGCTCGGCCCTGGCCCACCTCGCGCAGGATGATCCGGATCTTCAAGGGGATGACGGGCAGAACGCAGGGGGTGAGATTGAGGATCAACCCCGCCGCGAAAGCCACCCCGAGCTGTCCGATCATGCCTCAGTCCTGTCGTGGATCCCCATCGGGAGCCCCTCCCCGGTGGAGAGGAGGCGGGGTCAGCCCCCGCTGCCTTCCAGCCAGCTCTGCAGCTCCTCGCGGGATTGGGGGGCTCCCACCTGGACGGTGCCGTCCCGGCGCACCAGCACGGGGGTGCCGCTCCAGCCTTGATTCTGGGCGTACTCCAGGGTGGTGCTGACGGATTCGCCGGCGTCACAATCGGCGGAGGCGGATACCCCCTCCCCCGCAAAGTTGTCGTGCAGGGCCTGGGCGGGATCGTCGGCGCAGAGGATGCGCCGCGCCTTGGTGGTGGCGCCTTCGTGCAGGGCCTCCAGTGGCATCATCAGCTCGTGGACCCGGACCCCGTCCATGGCCTGGAGTTGGCGGTGGACCCGTTGGCAGTGGGGGCACATGGGATCGGAGAACACGGCGATCTCACGGCCCTCGGAATCGCCCCAGGTGACTCCGTGCTCCAGGGGGAGGTCCGACCAGGCTACCTGCGAGGTCTGCAGCTCCCGCTTGCGCTGGGCGGTGAGATTGGTGCGATCCTTCGTATCGAGGATCTGGCCCTGGATCAGGTAGCGGGCGTCCGGGGTTACGTAGAGCACCTCATTCTGGACGACCACTTCGTAGAGCCCTTCCACCGGGCTCGGCCCGACCGATTGGACGTCGGAAACGCCCAGGCGCTGTTGCAGGGCGTTGCGGATTCGCTGTTCCGGATCCTCCTGGCCGGCGGCCGGTCCGGCGGCGAAGGTCAGGGCGGCCACGGCCGCAGCCATCAGCACTCGTGGGAAGGCCCGCATATCTCTCTCCTGGTCGGTTGCCCACCCCGGCCCGGGCCCGGTCAGAGCCCTTGCTCCAGGATTCGCTCACGGTAGTCCCGCATCTGCTCTTTGGACATCATCCCCATGTGGCGTTCCACCACCTCGCCCTGGGGGGAAACGAAGAAGGTGGTCGGTAGTCCCCGGAAATCGCCGAAGGCGGCGGCATCGTCGGTTTCGGCGAGAACCACGGGATAGTCGATCCCCATCTCCTCAAGGGATCCAATAACTTGTTCCCGGGAGGCGTAATCGATGGTGAGCCCGATCACCACGGTGTCGTCGTGGTTGTCGTGCAGGGTCTGGAGGTCCGGCATCTCCTCCCGACACGGCAGGCACCAGGGCGCCCAGAAATTGACCACCACCAGCTTGCCCCGGTAGTCGGAAAGCGCCAGCTTGCCGCCCTCTATCCGCGGCATCTGGAGCTCCGGGGCGGGCCGGCTCGGGGGAACGGCCAAAGCCGCTCCAAGGGGGAGGCAAGCCAGGGTCAGCAGCAGCGCCAGATACCGGAAAGGCAAGGGGGTCGACTCCTGATCGGGTAGCTGAGCTCGATTCCTGCTGTGAGATCGCCTTCCGTTGCCGGGGTTCCCGAGGCAGGAGGGGATGGTGGGCCCTACCGAAAGCCGTCTTAGGGCCCCATCCCTCCGGCTCGCAGGGTCTCGGGTGTCATGCCGTGGTGGAAGATCCAGGCCACGGCGTAGGCCACCGGGGCGATGAACACCAATAAGGCCAGGGCGTAGAGCACCGCCAGCCGGCCCATGCCGCGCAGCCGGCTGAAGTCGGTGATCACCCCGATGCTCACGAAGGTGAGCATGAAGAACATCTTGCGCATGGGGCTCTGAACGACGTCGGCGCCCTCCGAGGCGGCCTCGATAACCCCCGGAGCAGTGGCCAGGCTGGCGATCCCGAGGTAGACGAACCAGGTCACCAGGTACCCGAGGACGAACTTGGGGAAGCGGAACCAGATCTCAGAGGCCCCTACCGAGGGCTGGCCGGGCGAGTTCTCCACCTTGCGGCTCCAGAGCCAGGCGAGGACGAAGGCCCAGACGCCGATGAACATGTCGATCCAGATCTTGGTCATGATAGCGGCGTCCAGGATCCACTCGCCGCTCCAGTCCAGGCCGCGACGGGCGGCGTCGGCAACCATGAGCTCATTGAGGATGGCCCCGGCCGCGGCGTCGGCGCCGTCGGTCTTGACGGTCATGCCCATGGCCGCGCCGTTTACGATGGGCTGGTTGGGGAAGATCGCGGTGTAGAAGCCCGGCAGGACGATCAGCTCGATCATGGCGAAGACCACGACGAGCATGGAGACCGCCACTGGAAGGATAGGCCGGGCGCGGATGGCCCCGCCGGTGGCGATGGCGGCGGAGACGCCGCAGATGGAGATCCCCGAGGAGAGCACCGCCGAGGCGTCGCGGGGCAGGCGGAACAGGCGCCGGCCCGCCCAGTAGACCACGGGCCAGAACAGCAGATAGGCCACGAAGGCCGCTGCCGCACCGGCCAGGGCCAGCTCGAAGACCGAGGCCGCGGCGTCCATGGACTTGAGCCCCACCTTGACGCCCAGATAGACGATGGCCGTCTTGATGAACCACTCGGGCTTGGCGGCCTCGTAAAGGAAGCCCGCCAGGGGCTTGATGAGATTGCCGATGACCAGGCCTATGGCCAAGGCCAGGATGTAGGAGAACCCGCCGCCGAGCGACAGGCCCCACTCGATGCCGTAGTTCTCGAACTCGTTGACGGTGGCTGCGAAGTGGGCCTCGTGGCCAACGATCCAAGCGAGCCAGGCGAGGACGAACAGCATCGTCCAGCCCCAGAAGAACCGAGGCACGTCCAGGCCCTGGGCGGCCGCCCCTATGCAGGTCAGCAAGGTGAAAATGGCGTAGGTTACGGCCAGACCGACCAGGGGGTGCCAGCCCGCGTAGCCGGTCATGCGCAACCAGGTGCAGTCCCCGGCGCCATTCGCGGTGCAGCTGAAATTACCCCAGGCCCAGGTTTCGTACTGGACCATCCAGCCCACCAGGTCCCAGCCCCAGAGGGAGGCCAGGCCCGCCAGGAACATGATCAACCCCAGCCAAACCGCCCACCAGTCCTCGGTGGTGACCATCCCCGAGTACCAGCGCCGATTCGTCGCCGTCATGGGCACCCCTTTTCGCGCTTGCCGTCTAGACCTGCAGGGTTATTGTCCGATTGAAGTAATGGGCCGCGTATTGACGCAGCCACCGGGGCAGGGCGTCGCGAT
>JAHEOG010000198.1 GCA_018609925.1 Gammaproteobacteria bacterium | reverse complement strand
GGGGGCAAGCGCCTGGGGCTGACCATATTCTACGATAGCTACCGGTTGGACCAGTCCCCCCTGGCCTCCAGCAACATCGGTTTGGTGCGCCAGCCCGAGAGCGATCTCGATGTGGTTGGGTTGCGGGTCGGTCTCTTTCTATAGAGGAGAGGGAAGCCTTCAGAGCCCCAGGGCCCCTAACACCATGGCCCCGGTCAGAAGGGCAAACAGGCCACCTACCAGCCATCGGACCCCCCGTGCGGGGCGGAGGCTTCGGTCCCTCCGGATTTCCTCCTCAAGCAAGCGACCCGTTCGCGAATCGTAGCGAAAGCAGCAGCTCATGGGACGTCCTCACGCCAAGCCCGGATCGGGTTGGTGGGATTTGGTGGCCGGGGTGGGACTCGAACCCACACCGGGGCTGTGCCCCGAGCAGATTTTAAGTCTGCGGCGTCTACCGATTCCGCCACCCGGCCATTGCCGTCAAAACAAGGGGAGAAGGCTTCTCCTTGTGTGGCTCCTAAAGGATAGGCCAAACCCGGCTCGGGGCGGAAGGGACGATCAACCAAGGAGTGACAATCCATGCGCAGCATGCGGTTGACCGCCGGTCTCGTCGGAGCGATCGCAGTCATTGCCATCGCAGGCTCGGGACTTTTTTCCGATTCCGTGCAGGCACGGACCGCCGAAGAGATCGAGGCCAAGGTGGATAAGGCCTATGACCATTTGTACAAGGAGGCCCCGGAGGCGAGAAGCCTGATCGGTCAGGCCAACGGAGTCCTGGTGGTCCCGGAAGTCGTTGAAGGGGGCTTCTTCATCGGGGCGGAGTACGGAGAAGGCGCTTTGCAGGTCAACGGCGAAACAACCGGCTACTACAGTCTGACCTCGGCTTCCTTCGGCTTCCAGTTCGGAGGGCAGAAGAAGGACGTCTTCCTACTGTTCATGGAGAAGGCCGCCCTGGAAAGCTTTCGGGCGAGCAAGAACTGGAAGGCCGGGATCGACGCCTCGGTGGCCATCATCAAGGTGGGAGCTGGGGGTAGTATCGACACCGCCAAGGTCAACGAGCCTGTCGTCGGCTTCGTGGTTGGTCGGGCCGGCCTGATGGGCGGGGTAAGCCTGGAAGGTTCCAAGATCACCGAGCTGGACCGGTAGGGGGTACTGCAAGGCCCCTTGGGAAGGGGGCTATGCCGGTAGGAAGCGCTTACCGGCGATTTTGCTACTATTTAACATAATCCATCTTATACGCAATTATGGGCACGGGGCGGAGCCCGGGCACCCTCTGGCAAACGCAACGGAGCTGTGGAGGCCTCCCTTTGGCCACCTTTGATTCCGTCCAGCACAGCGAAACCTCAGGCCCTGCTGTTTGCGCGATCCAAACTGCTGGCGAGCCGCTAACAGATCCGTCTCCTTGGGAGGCCGGAGGATCCGCCCCGACCGATACGAGCCCGGAAAGGCCCCGGGTGCTAACCGACCCCCGTCCTAACGGCCAGGAGTCCTTCAAAGCAAAGCGCTGAGCCGGGATCTAAGGGATGGCGCCATCCGACTGAGCGTGATTCGGGATACTTTTTAAACGCCTTCCGGCGGTGGCGGCTGCCCCCGAGCTTGCCAAAAACGGAGGTATGGGGGGTTGACTCCGTACTCCGGTACGGGGTCCACCCTCGGGTATCCCTTGGCTTGGGAGAGGCTCCATGAGCGAAGATACCCCGAGCTCGGTTTCGTTGGTCGCCAGCTTTCTGGCTGCGATCGGAGCCACCGCCTGCTGCGCCGGTCCTTTGGTCCTGTTGATGCTCGGCATGGGTGGGGCGTGGGTAAGCTCCCTTACGGCGCTTGAGCCCTACCGGCCGGTCTTTATCGCGCTGGCGCTCGGTTTTCTGGGATGGGCGGGGTACCGCCTCTACTTCGGGAAAGCGGCTAAGGCCGCCTGTACCACGGAATCCGGAGGGAGCTGCGCCCCTACCCCGGCCCTGCGCAACCAGCGCCGGATCGTCTGGGGGGTCGGCGTCTTGACCGTTCTACTGATGGCCTTCCCGTGGTACGGCGTCTACTTCCTGGCCTGAAGGGAGCAAAAATCATGATGCGGTATTGCCGGAAACCGCAGATACTTGGCCCCTTGCTCGCGGTTTTGGCGCTGCAACCGGTTCAGGCCGAGCCGGGGCGAACGGCTACCCTCGCGGTAGAGAACATGACCTGCCGATTGTGCCCCATCACCGTCCGCAAGGCCCTGGAGAAGATCGAAGGGGTCCGGGAGGCCAAGGCCTCCCTGGAAACGAAGACGGCCACCGTGACCTTCGACCCCGACCAAACCAGCGGGGAGGCGCTTATCCGGGCGATCCGCAACGCGGGTTACCCCTCGGAAGTACAGGGGGGTGATGCCCATGAATGAGCGAGGGCTGCCGGTCTCCGGCAGTGAGGAAAACGGCGGGGGACTGCACGTGGCCGTGGTGGGGGGCGGCTCGGCCGCTTTCGCCGGGGCCATCCGCGCCGCCGACGCCGGCGCCCGGGTTACCCTGATCGAGCGCGGAACGCTGGGCGGTACCTGCGTGAACGTCGGCTGCGTGCCTTCCAAGATCCGCCTCAAGGCCGCCGAGGCCGCCCACAAGCCCCGGCATCACCCGTTTGCGGGCATCGGTCCCTGCCAGCCCGAGGTGGACCTCCCCGCCGTGGTGCAGCAGCAGCAGGAACGGGTGACCGAGCTGCGCCAGACGAAATACCGCGACATCCTGGACTCTCGGCCGGAGATCACCCATCTGAGCGGCACGGCCCGGTTCGAGGAGGGAACCGCCCTCCGGGTAGATCAGAACCATGACGAGTCCATCCGACTGAATCCGGACCGGGTGCTGGTGGCCACCGGCTCCCGCCCTTACGTTCCCCCGGTTCCAGGACTGCGGGAGAGCCCCTACTGGACGTCCACGGAGGCCCTGGTCGCGGAGGAGCTACCCGAGCACCTGCTCATCCTGGGAGGCGGTTATATCGGCTGCGAGCTGGGCCAGGCCTTCGCCCGGTTGGGCAGTCGAGTAACCATCCTCACCCGTCAGAGCCTGCTGGCCGGCCACGATCCGGAGCTGGGCTCTGCCCTGGAGGCCGTTTTCCGGGAAGAAGGGATCCGGGTCCGGCCCGAGACGGAGGTGCGCCGGGTCCGATACGAAGAGGGGTTCGCCCTGGAGACCACCGACGGGGAAACGCTCGCGAGCGACCGGCTACTGGTGGCGACGGGCCGGGCCCCGAACACCGAAGACCTCGGCTTGGAACGGGTCGGCATCGCTACGGACAATGAAGGGGCCATCCGGGTGGACGATCGGCTGGCCACAACGGCCACCAACGTCTTCGCCGCCGGGGACTGCACGGATCAGCCCCATCTGGTGTACGTCGCCGCAACCGCCGGAACCCGGGCGGCGGCCAATCTGACCGGTGGAGACACCCGCTTGGACCTCTCTGTGCTGCCGCAGGTGATCTTCACCGATCCCCAGGTGGCGAAGGTGGGTTGGAGCGAGCACCAGGCGGCCCGGAATGGATTGGCCGTGACCAGCCGAACCCTGGCCCTGGACAAGGTTCCCCGGGCCCTGGCGAACTTCGATACCCGGGGGCTGATCAAGCTGGTGGCCGAGGAGGCCGGCGGCCGGATCGTGGGGGCCCAGATCGTGGCCGAAAACGGGGGCGAGGTGATCCAGAGCGCTGCTTTGGCCATGGAGGCGGGCCTCACGGTCCATCAGCTCGGGGACCGCCTGTTCCCCTACCTCACCATGGCCGAGGGCCTCAAGCTCTGCGCCCAGAGCTTTACCCGCGACGTTGCCGACCTTTCCTGCTGCGCCGGGTAACCCGGGCTTCTACCCTGCCCCCTGTCCTCGGCTAGGATCGGCACCGGGGCGTGAATCGGAGAGGACGAAACAATGCCCAAGGCCCGAACCATTGGCCGGTTGGCCGAAGAGGCCGGAGTCAATGTGGAAACCGTCCGCTACTACCAACGGCAAGGCTTGTTGTCGCATCCCCCCAGACCCCAACAGGGATTTCGGCAGTATCCCCCGGAGTCAGTAGAGCGGATCCGATTCATCAAACGGGCCCAGCGATTGGGCTTCACCCTGCCGGATATACGGGAGCTCCTGGATCTCGACGACGGCCACTGCGAAGAGGTCCAAGCCCTGGCCGAAAAGAAGCTGGCCGAGATGGATGCCCGCATCCGGGATCTCTCCCGCATGCGCGAGTCCCTCTCGGAGCTGCTTCAGCAATGCCGGGCCGGACAGGGAAGCCCGCAGTGCCCCCTGATTCGGTCCGTAGCTGGGGATTGCGAGGAAGCCTAGCGGCAGCCGAGGTGGCTTCCCTTCCGGGCAATCAGGATCACGACCCGGCCGGCTGCCAGCCCTGGACGCGATCTCCGGCGAAATCGGTGGTCCACACCATACCCTCCCCGTCCGCCGCGACCCCGATGTGGGAGTGCTCCGGAGCCGGCGCGGGGGTGCCGAAGGCGGTCAGGAACCGACCCGTGGCGGTGAACTTCTGCACCCGATTGTTGTAGAAATCCGCGACGAAGACGCCCTCGGCGCCGATGGCGATGGAGCTGGCCACCGCGAACCAGCCCTTGAATGGCCCCGGCAGGTTCATGCCGAACGGCCCACCCCACCGACGCAGGTACTCCCCATCCGGGTCGAACTGCTGGACCCGGTCGTTGTAGCCATCGGCGACGTAGAAGGCTCCCTCCTCGGCCAGCGCCACGTCGGTAGGGTAGCTGAAGGAGCCGGCATCACTGTCCGGCTCACCGGGGGCTCCCCAGACCCGCAGCACCGTGCCATCGGGATCCAGTTTCACGATCCGCTGGTTGTAGGTGTCCGCAACCAGCAGCGTGTCGTCCTGCCGCACCGCCAGGCCACCCGGGCTGTCGAGCCCATCGTTGGCCTCGATGCGCCGCTGGTGCGTTCCGGCCAGCGTGAAGACGTGGATCGCGTCGTCGAAGTAGTCGGGGACATAGATCCGTCCCTCGGCGATGGCGAGGTTCATCGGCCTTCCGAGCGTGTCCTGGCCGAATGCGCGGCGGTAATCGCCCTGGCTATCGAAGACCTGGACCCGAGCGTTGCGAGCGTCGGCAACGAACACCTCCTCCCCGCTCACAGCGATGCCGGTGGGCTCGGTGAATTGCCCGGGCTCGCTGCCGGTGCCGCCCCAGCTCGCTGCGAGCTCATAGGGCGGCTCGCGGTTCCAATGGATCGCACCGCCGGCGTAGAGCATCGCCGCGGCGAGGACGATCAGGCCCAGAAGGCTCCAGGCCGCGACTTTGGCCAGCTTGCCCATCTTCCCTCCACACCCTGTGCTCAGAACTGATAGCGAAACCCCAGCCGAACGATGTAATCGTCCTTCAGGGCGCCGCCGTTCGGGTCGCTCACGACCGGCAGCTGGACCGCTCCCTCCACGATCCAGCGCTGGGTGACGTACTGCAGGCCCGGGGCCAGCAGCCACTGCGTGCCGCCCGAGTCGGTCTCGGTACCGGACTGATCGTCGCGCTCGCGGTGAACGAGGTTGGACTCCAGCAAGGCGTAGACGAAGCCCGGCGTGCCGCTGCCGAGCTCAGTGGGCCAGATGCGGTACTGCAGGGAGGTATCGAAGCGCACCACATCACCGGGATCGAAGCCGTCGTGGTCCCCGTTGTGCCGGTATCGAAACTGGCCGTCGAGCTGGAAGTCCAGGGTCTGGTAGGTAACCACCGCCCCGCCGAAGCCGTCCCAGGCGCCGGTGCTCGTCTGCAGCGGCCGCGGCAAGCGACCCAGGCTGTCGCGGTCATC
>JAHEOG010000197.1 GCA_018609925.1 Gammaproteobacteria bacterium | reverse complement strand
GTCGCGCCATTCTCGTGCCTGGTCGTGACAGCAATGTTATTGCCGCCGGCCGAGGCCATGAATTCGACGCCGTCGGACAGGTTGATATTGGTCTCGCGACGTAGAGGGTCGCCAGAGATTGTGTAGGTGGTCTCGCCGTCTCCCGTTACTGAGCTATCAAACTGGATTTCCTCGGCAGGGACGGGACTGGCAAGGGCGAAGGCAATCGACGACAGAGCCGCCACTTTGATTAATCGGTTCATATACCGCTCCTTTTTTCGATATCCGAGGTTTCACATATTGGCGATGAAGGAAGTCAGGGCGTTGCGCGCATCGGACTGGGCCGCCGAGTCATTGGCGCTGGCCCGGTACTCCGCGAACTGGGGGATGGCGATGGCGGCCAGGATGCCGATGATCGCTACGACGATCATAAGCTCGATGAGGGTGAAACCCTTTGGGTCCTTGCGGGCAGTCAGCTTCCTCAGCATGGTGCTTCTCCTTGCGACAGGCAGGAAATCGGCGCCCGGTGGGGCGACTGCGGCTCATCCTGGGCTACGCAAGGGCCGTGCCAGAGTTTAGGGCGCGGCGGAAAGGCCCCCGGCAAGGGGAAGGCAAAAAGGGGAGACAAAATGGGTCGGTCAGTCTGACGAAATTTGACGGAATCGACGAAGCTGCTCAGGGGAACGATCGTTTGGCCATGGGGCGAGGGCCGGTTTCGGTGGCTGATTGATGGCCCCCTAAACAGGAGGCGATTGCCCGGCGACGGGGCCTCTTCTGCTCTTCGCCCGATAAATCGGCATCTACGGGGTTAGGATCCACCTGATGGACTCGCCTGATGAATCCGGCCCTACATACAACGGTGGGACGACCACTGCGGGATGGCAAATGGCCACCGTAGGAGCCCCATTTATGGGGCGAATGACCGGTTAGGAAGGGGAGTTTAGCCCACCTCTTTCTCTTGGCAGGCGGGGGAGCAGAAGGTGCGACCTTGCTCGTCCTGGATGGCTTCGTCGCGTGGGACGAAGGTACCACAGGCCTTGCAGGGCACGATGGGCTGGTCTGGGGCCGGTCCTGGGTCGGAAGGTCCGCCATAGGGACCCAAATGGTCCATGAGCCACCGGATAAGCCGGTAGACCAGGAAAACGGCGACGCCAAAAGCAAGTAGGCGAAGGATCATAGGCAAGAGGCGAGAAGGTAGGCTCAAAGGCCTTGGCGTCTGGGCCCGGGGTACACTCCCGAATCTTGCGTGCCGGTTGCAGTCCTTTGACCTGCGCCCCGGGCTAGAAATCTCGGCCCACTGTAAACTCGGCTGCGGCAGCCAGCGCCTGGCGCTCTTCGGTATCCGGGAGGGTGGCCAGGGCCTGCTTGGCCCAGCTCGCGCGCTGGCTCGCCACCTCCCTAGTATATTCGATGGCGCCGGTGCGCTCAATTGCGGCTCGCACCGGGTCCAGCCAGGCGGCCCCCTCTTCGGCAAGGGCGCGCCGGATGGCCTCTCGACCTTGTTTGTCGGCATGGGCCAGGGCGTGGATGGTGGGCAAGGTGGGGTTGCCCTCCTCCAGGTCATTGCCCAGATGCTTGCCCCAATCGGCGGCGGTAGCGCTGTAATCGAGGCAGTCGTCGATGAGCTGAAAGGCGACCCCTAGGTTATGCCCGTAGCGCGCGAGGGCCTCTTCCTCGGCCTGGGGGCGCTCGCTGATGACCGCGGCCAAGCGGGCGGCGGCCTCGAACAGAACCGCAGTCTTCGCGGTCACCACCCGCAGATAATCCTCTTCGGCCACGTCCGGATCGTGAGTGTTCTGGAGCTGGAGAACTTCGCCTTCGGCCAGCTCCCGGGTGGCGGCCGAGAGGATTTCCAGGACGCGGATATCCCGGTCGGCCACCATGGATTGGAAGGCTCGCGCGAAGAGGAAGTCGCCCACGAGCACCGGGGCTTGGCTGCCCCAGAGGGCGTTAGCAGTGGGCGTGGCCCGCCTCTGCTGGGCAGCGTCCACCACATCGTCGTGCATCAGGGTGGCGGTGTGGAGGAGCTCGACGACGGCGGCGAGGGTGTGGTGGCGATGCCCCCGATAGCCGAACATGCGAGCGGCGGCCAGGAGCACCATGGGGCGCAGGCGCTTGCCTCCGCTTTCGATGACGTAGTTGGCGAGCAGGGCGATCAGGGGAATGTCCGATTCCAGGAGCCGGTGTATGGCGCGATCCACTGCTCGCAGGTCTTCGCCGAGGAGGGATTGCAGCTGTTCAATCGCCATGACGTTGGATCCACCTGGTTGGGGAAGGGCCATTGGAGCGAGGATTCTGGCAAAGGCCCTGGTGCAAGGCAAATCGGCCACGTAAGGGGAGATGAAAGGGTAAGGGAGAGGCACGGGATTGGGCGGCCTTAGGGGCGTGACTCGGCTTGACCTGATAGCCCTCCGTAGGGTAGGCAGGGTCAGGGCAGTGGCGGTGCTCCCGGCCGTCGCTCACCGGTTACCGGTCCGGTTCCGGTGAGTGGATTGATGTCCCCTTAGTCGGATCGCCAATGGCGGCAGCAAACGGCTCACGGCATCCCCTCCGCCGGCGATTGGCAACCCAGCGGTTGGACATGGCTCAGCAAACTGATCCCGAAGATCCATTGGCCGAGCTGCGCGCCCGCCTTCGGTCACATCCCCGCCTCTTCCGCGATCATCCCGAGCTTCTTGAGGAGCTGGAGCTGGAGCCGGGCAGCGAGGCCACAGTGGTGGCGCTGGAGCATGCCCGGAGTCGCCGTCGCCAGCGGCGGATCCAGGCGCTGGAGAAGGAGCTGGGCGATCTGGTGACAACGGCGCGCGAGAACGATCGGCTGGCCCGCCACCTCCATCGGCTAACGGTGGAGCTGCTGACTTGCGAGGACAGCGAGGCGCTGATCCAGGGCCTGCTGGCAGGCATCCGGGACCATTTTCCGGTGGATCAGGTCGGGATTCGTGTGGCTGAAGAAGGATTCGGGGAGATTGTGGACGCGGCCTATCTGGCCCCCCAGCTGTGGTTGCAACGGCACTTCGTTACCCGGGACCGGGTGGTGCTGGGGCCGGCGACCGATTGGGAGACAACGGGCGCCCTCTACGGGGCATCCCAGTCCCAGATCGCGTCCCATGCCCTTCTGGCCCTCCGTCGCGGAAGTCAGCTATTTGGGCTGATCGGGCTGGCCAGCTGGGAAAGCCAACGCTATTCCACGCACATGGGCACCACTTATCTCGAGCGCCTGGCCGAGCTGGCCGGAGGTCTGCTGAGCCAGTACCTTCGGGAGGCGAATCCATCCGGTGAACCCTGACCCCGTAGGAGCTCGATTCATCGAGCGAACCGATGCATTGGGCATTTGCCCCCAACCGGGGCCCATCCAGCCTTCGCCCGACGAAGTCGGGCTCCTACGACGGCCTTTCCTGGCCTGAAATGGCCATCCGGCGGTGTGGGAGCTCGATTCATCG
>JAHEOG010000196.1 GCA_018609925.1 Gammaproteobacteria bacterium | reverse complement strand
GCCCAGTGTCCTTCCACGGCCTTTCCCTGCTCGGCGGCTTCGCGAGCCACCACTTCGGGACAGATGACGATGTCCCCGATGACCGGGTCCCAGGGGCCCGGCTCGCTGTCGGCCGGGAAGGCCAGGACATTGGTCGCTCCCTGCTTGCCCAGGTACTCCCGGGCGAGGCGGGCCATCTCTTCCCGATCCTCCCCCCGAACCACGATCTCCCCGGAGGGCACCTTCCCGCCCTGGCGCGCGAGTGCCAATGCCACCCATTGGGCGATCCGCTCCTCAGGAGGAGCCCCAACCTCGGGGCCGACGAGCTGAACGATCACCGGATTGGGAGCGCCTTCCTGGGAACCGGGCGCACAGGGATCACCGTGCATTGCGGAGCTCCTCCCAGGCCGAGCGATGGGGTCGGAGCGCGACCACGGGCGCTGCGTCTGGGTCAGCGAACAGGGGGAGGCCTTGGTCGGGCATTTGGCTCGGGGAATCACACCGCCGGGGTCGGCTCCGCTTCCCGAACCGGGACCCCACGGAGCGAATTGGGCAGCGCCTCGGTGACCGAAACCGTCAGGAACTGGCCCACGACCTCCGTTGGGGCCGGGAAATTAACGATCCGGTTGCAGGGAGTCCGGCCCATTAGCTCGCCGGGATCCTTGCGGCTAGGACCTTCCACGAGTACTTCCACCTGGGTGCCAACGAGGGCCCGGCTCTTCTCCTGGGCTCGCTGGCTCAGGCGCCGCTGGAGGAGCTCCAGGCGCTGCTTCTTTTCCGCCTCGGGGACATCGTCGGGAGCCTCAGCGGCCAGGGTGCCGGGACGGGGGCTGTACTTGAAGCAGAAGCTGTGATCCAGGTCGGCCTGGGCCACCAGATCCAGGGTATCCTGGAAGTCCTCGTCGGTCTCCCCGGGAAAGCCCACGATGAAGTCGGAGCCGATGGCGATCCCCGGCCGGGCCTCCCGCAGGCGGGCGAGCTTGTCCAGGAACTCGGCGCGGGTATGCCCCCGGTGCATGCGGGAAAGGATGCGATCCGAGCCGGACTGGACGGGAAGGTGGAGATGGGAGACCAGCTCCGGGATCTCCCGGAAGGCCTCGATCAGGCCCTCGCCGAACTCGTTGGGATGGCTGGTGGTGAACCGGAGACGGTCCAGGCCCCGGATGCCCGCGAGGTAATGGAGCAAAAGGCCCAGGTCCGCCTCGGTTCCGTCCTCCATCATACCCCGATAGCCGTTGACGTTCTGGCCCAGGAGGATCAGCTCCCGGACCCCCTGCCCCGCCAGCTCATACCCTTCCGCAAGGACGTCTTCGAAGGGCCGGGACAGCTCCCGGCCCCGGGTATAGGGGACCACGCAGAAGGTACAGAACTTGTCGCAGCCCTCCATGATGGTAACGAAGGCCCGCGCCTGCTCGACCCGCGGGGTGGGCAAGTGGTCGAACTTCTCGATCTCGGGGAAATCCACGTCCACCACCGAGCTCCGCTCGCGCTCGGCGACGGCGATCATCTCGGGAAGGCGATGGATGGTCTGGGGCCCGAAGACAAGATCCACATAGGGCGCCCGCTGGCGGATCCGGTCCCCCTCCTGCTGGGCCACGCAGCCCCCCACCCCGATCAGGGTCCCCGGTCGAGCCTCCTTGAGCGGCCGCCACCGCCCGAGCTCGGAGAAGACCTTCTCCTGGGGCTTTTCCCGGACCGAGCAGGTATTGAGCAGGAGGATGTCGGCCTCGGCCGGATCCTCCGTGCACTCTACACCAACGGCCTCGTCGAGCAGATCCTCCATGCGGGTGGAGTCGTGCTCGTTCATCTGGCAACCGAAGGTCCGGATGTGAAGCTTTCGGGTCATGGATCCCTACCGCGAGGGGTTAGCGGGCAAGGCATTGTAGAGGGCGGCCTCGCCGCGGGCAAAGCCGAAAAGGAACTGGAAACCCGGGCCATGGGGCAGGGGGATATCTTCACTCTGCCACTGGCTGCGTTAGGCTGAAAAGAGGTAGCACTTCCCAGGGCGCGAGCTGCAGGCTCTAGGTCCTGTTGCCCCTGCCCGAGCCAAAGGGGGGCTCCGCAGTGGCGTCCCGCCTGCACTTCTACCGACTTCCGGCCGGGCTTTCCCACGAATTCGCCCACCGGGGCTTTCCCGAGTGGTCGGTCCTGCCCTTCGCCACGAGCTCCGCAGCTCTCCCCTGCCGGGTTGGCGTGAGTCAGGCTTCGCTCGGCCCGTCCCCGGGAAGGATCGGTTGTTCCCGCATGCCCCCTTGTAAACAAGCAACCCCATAGGAGATTTTCAATGACCCAGCTCATTCCTTTCCCCGATACTGGCCACGTTTATACCCAATCGAACGTCCAACTGGATCCCTACCTGGGAGTGGCCCGGCTGGCCATGAAGCCCCGTCCCCGGCCCTGTTTCACCTCCGAGCTGTTGGCCGACATCGAAGCGTTCCAAAAGGAGGTGGCCCATCGCATCCGGACGGACCAGGAACAAGGGAGAACCCCCCAAATCCGTTATACGGTCCTGGGCTCCGACCTGGAAGGCATCTATAACTTGGGTGGGGATCTTGAGCGTTTTGTCCGTTTAATCAGAAATGCCGACAGGGAGGGCCTATTAGACTACGCGCTTACCTGCGTCCGCGCGGGCCACACCTTTTCAACTGGATTGGATCTCCCGGTTACCTCCATCGCTCTCGTGGAAGGATGCGCCCAGGGTGGGGGATTTGAGGCCGCCCTTTCCTGCCACACCCTCATCGCTGAAAAGCAAAGCCAGATGGGCTTTCCGGAGGTCCTTTTCAATCTGTTCCCTGGGATGGGGGCCTACAGCTTCCTCTCCCGCAAGATCGCTCCCTCGCTGGCCGAGCGCATCATCCTCTCCGGACGGCTCTATAGCGCTGAGGAGCTCTACGAGATGGGAGTGGTGGACGTCCTCGCGGAGCCCGGCCACGGCGAAGAAGCCTTGGCCCGCTACATCACCGAGGCGGAAAAGCACCGTGCGGTGCACAACCTCTTCCACCGGGTCCACAGCACCCACCACCGGGTCCCCTTCGAGGAGCTGCGCGACATCACCGAGCTTTGGGTGGAGTCCGCTCTGCAGCTATCCGAGCGCGAGCTTCGCACAATGGAGCGACTAGTCCGGGCCCAGGACCGACGGATAAGCCAGGAGACACGCCAAGCCAACTGAGAGTCGGGCCGGCAGGGGAACGACGCCGCCGAAGGAGCGACCCCGGGCGGAGCGGCTCCGGGCGCTCCTTTCCCGCCTGCCCCGTAGGCAGCAACGGCAGGGCTACTTACAGCTGCAGACGGCTGCTTGCGTGGATCAGCAACGCCGGCTGTACCCTCCTTAGAAGGTCGGACAGCCAGTCCAGCTCGTATTGGACCGTACCGCTGGAGAGATCGGCCGAATCGGCGGATTGGAGGCGATCGCAGACGTTGGCCACGGCCTCCACCCCAAGATTGGAGGCGCTCCCTTTCAGGGCATGCGCATATTCCCGGAGGTCGCCGATCCGGTGCTCCTCCACCGCCGCCACCATCTGGGCTCTAAGATGACCGGCGTCGCGGAGAAAATCTTGGATCAGGTTGGCCAGGAAACGGGGGTCACTGGACATGTCCCGCAGACCCTGAAGGGCCCGATCGGAGACCAGGGGCCCGTCGGGGGTCTCGGGAGGGGCCGCCTCCTCGGAATGGGGCTCCCTTGGGGAGTCCTCGCCCCTTTCCTTGCCCTCCTCCGGGCCGAGAAGGACCCTGCCCAGGGTCTCCAGCAACCGATCGGCTTCCACGGGCTTGGTCAGAAAGGCCGCCACCCCTGCCTCTTCCGCCCGGTCTGCCGCCTCGTCGGTGACATTGGCGGTGAGGAGGAGGAAGGGCATTGCGGTGTCGGAGGTCTCCATAAAGCGGAAGGTCTTGATGACCTCGAGGCCATCCCGCTCCGGCATGTGCATGTCCACGATGGCCACGTGGTAGGCCTCCTGCTCCAGGGCCTGCAAGGCCTGCTCCCCGTCCGCGACCAGTGTCGGTCGGTATCCCCCCCTCTCCAGGGTCAAGCGGATGACCTCCTGATTGGTCGGATTGTCCTCCGCCACCAGGACCCGCGGGGGAGACCCCGTTCGGCTCTGCTCCCTCCGTCGCTTGGCCAGATCCACCACCCGCTCATCCTCCGGGAGGTTTCCGCGGACCGCATAGAGCGCGTTGAACACGAGAGGCTTCTCCGGAGGCAGATCCAGGATGGAAGCGAATCGGGCTTCCAGCCCCCGGAGCCTGCGACTCTGGGGATCCCGTCGGAGAAGGAGGAGGGAAAGGCCGCCTTCCGGCTGCCCGGAGGATTCGAGCACGGTCAGGGAGTGGGCGGGGTCCAACAGCGCCCCTTCGTCCAGGAGCACGGCGTGGATTCGGGCACCCGGGGCCTGGACATGGGCCAAGGCCTGATCCACCGCGGGAACGCTTTCGGTTTCCAGCCCCCACTGGTCACACCATCCTTCCAAGGTCCGGATCAACGGCTGGTCCTGGCTGACCAGCAAGATACGGGCATCCTTGGCAAACGCGGAGGGCTCGGCTTCCGACTCCGGCCTTCCCAAGGGCAGCGTTACAGTAAAGAGGGTGCCGATGCTCGGGATGCTGTCCACTTCGATGGAGCCCCCGAGGAGTTCGGCAAGCTCTTTGGAAATGGCCGTTCCCAGACCCGTTCCGCCGTAGCGACGGGTGATGCTCCCGTCCGCCTGCGTGAAGACCTCGAAGATGCGCTCCTGGTCGACCTCGCTCATGCCAATCCCAGTATCCACCACCTCCATCCGCATCCAGATCGTGCCCTCATCCTCCCCGGCCTGCTCTAGGCGCACCTCGACGTGGCCGGCCTCGGTGAATTTGATGGCATTGGTGGCCAGGTTGATCAGGATCTGGCGAACGCGGACCTCGTCCCCGTTCACTCGGTAAGGCAGATGGGGATCGATGGCCAGATCGAGGGCAAGGCCCTTGCTCTCCGCCTGGTGGGCCAATAGGTCGATAGTTCCCTTGATGGTGGCGTAAAGATCGAAATCGGCGCGCTGGGTCCCGACCCCGCCGGCCTCGATCTTGGACAGGTCCAGCACGTTCTCCAGGAGCTCCAGGAGGGCCTTGGCGGAACGATGGATGGTATCGGTGAAATGGCGTTGAACGGGCGTCAGGGAGGTATCCTTGAGGAGATCGATCATACCGATCACACCGTTCATCGGCGTCCGGATCTCGTGGCTCATGTTGGCCAAGAATTGGCTCTTGGCTCGATTGGCCGCCTCCGCCTCGGCCCGTGCTCGCTCCAGTTTTCGGAGAAGCGCCATAAAATAGAGAGGCAAAACGACCAAGCCGGTTAACAAACCAAACCCTAGTGTCTGATTCGCGCTCCAATAATCATTGAAAAACAGAACAATAGAAAACCCTATTATTGACAATACGGTACATAAAATTAGGTAATCTTGACCATATCTAAGGCCACTACCCACAGTAACCCAAAGGTAGATCACATATAGCGGGGTGGTGTGGACACCATAAAGAAGCATTAGACAGGATATTACTCCGATATCCCCAGTGTGGGCCAATATACGACGAAACTCCCTACCTTTATGAAAAGAAATAGATAAAAATAAGATAACCAATGAGAAAAGGAGGAATCCAAACAGGGTCCATAAGGCCCCTTTCAAAGGATCCAAGGATCCGTAATTCAAGATTGAATAGATTTCTAAATAAACAATGACGACACTAGTGACCGCGATCCGGACAATACCCTGCTCCGGATCCGATTCGGGGGATTGCTTGAGTCGCTTAAGCCACTCCATTATCCCCTCCCCGGGGCGGGTCTAGGCAGCCACGCGAGAGCATTTCGACTCCTCCCCATGGCCATCAAAGGTTACCCCTGTTCCAGTAGCATTCGGAAAGCCTTACCGGGAACCCGGGACGACTGATGTACTATCCCTGAGTAGGTGACCACCAGGCCCCATTATGGAGTTGAAAATCATCTAGAAGGCCCCCTGCGCGAGCGGTAGCGTATCGGCACGTACCCGCCGTTTTTGAGCGAAGGAGGCCTTACGATGACAGCCTATGGTGGTATTGATCTGCATGCCAACAACAGCGTCCTTGCCTTGATCGATGATCAGGGCGAGCTGCTCTTTCACAAGCGGTATCCGAACGAGCTCACCCGGATTCGGGCGGGCCTGGCGGCTTTCGGCGACGATATCGACTCGATCGTCGTGGAATCGACATTCAACTGGTACTGGCTGGTGGATGGGCTCATCGATGCTGGCTTCGATGTGCGCCTGTGCAACCCGGCGCGCGCAGACCGCTACGACGGCCTCAAGTACAGCGATGATTTCACCGACGCGCGGTGGCTGGCCGAGATGCGCCGGCTAGGCATTCTGCCGGAAGGCTACATCTATCCGCGGGCCGAGCGCAGCGTGCGCGATCTGCTGCGCCGTCGGGCTCATCTGGTGCGCCAGCGCACGGCGCTGTTGCTGAGCACACAGAACCTGATCGCGCGAAATACGGGAGACCAGCTCAACGCGAACGCGATCAAGGCGCTGGATCGAAACGCCGTGGAAGAGCGGCTGGGCGATCCGAACTTGGCGCTCGCGGTGCACGCCAACGAAGCCGTGCTCGATCGCCTTGATGAGCAAATCGATGCGCTCGAACGGCGAGCCAAGGCTGAGGTGCGGCCGTATCCGGCGTTCCGTTTGCTCAAGACTGTCGCCGGTATTGGGGATGTGTTGGCCGCGACGATCGTCCTCGAAACCGGTGATATCCGCCGGTTCGCCAAGCCCGGTCAATATGCCTCGTACAGCCGCTGCGTGAAGAGCGAGCGACGCTCGAACGCCAAGAAGAAGGGGGAAGGCGAACGCCGGGCGGGTAACAAATATCTGGCGTGGGCCTTTGTGGAAGCGGCCCATTTCGCGATGCGCTATAACCGACCCGTCCGGCGCTTCTACGATCGCAAGCGAGCCCGCACCAACGGGCTGGTCGCGATCAAGGCGGTGGCGCACAAACTCGCGCGGGCGAGCTTTCACGTCATGCGCGACGAAGTGCCGTTCGAGCTGGAGCGCGCCTTCTAATGGGTATCGGCGGGGTCGTGAGCCACAAAACGGGTTAGCGAAACTACGGAGTTGAATGGCGGCGGCCCCGCCGCCTCGGTTGGGACCGGTTCGCCCCGGCTGGGAACCACCAACGGGTTGGACTCGGAAACGGGTACCCATGGAGTTGTACGTCTCGTTCTTTCTGGGCACAGTCGGGCACCGACGGTTTTATGGGGCACGCTGCGTGCCAGGGGCGACCGAGCGCGATGGCGCTCGGAACAGGCCTTGATCCAGATGGGTGACTGGCGCGGATCGGCCATCCGCAAGCCAAAATTGAAAAGCCCCGGATGCGAAGTGGCTCGACCGAGGCGTATTCGCCCCGACTACCGGTGTCCGATGACACCGACAGGGCTTTTGTGCCTTTGACCGGGGGCCTTCTAATGGGTGACCCGAATTCGTGGACACCCAATCCTTTGGCAGGAAACCGGCCCGTGGTGACCGACACCTTCAGCCGCCGTCTGGTCGACGGGTCGGCTAGACCTGCCTACGGAGCTGGTTGTAAGCGCCCTGGATTGGGGGACTCGCAGCCGGTGGCCAGCGTCGGAGATCCGCCCCATTCGACTCAGGGCTGCCAGTATGCCCCTCGTTGGCCTTCGGCCAGCGTTGCCGCAAAAGGGGGATTGAGCAGTCCATGGGCTCGGTCGACGACCGCGACGACACCGCCATGACCGGAGAGCCTTTCCGCCTCTCGTTCAAATGCGAGCTGATCGACCGGCAGCGCTTGCGCACGCACGCCGAGACTCGCCCGACGATCCTCGAATTCATCTAGGGTGGTATAAACCCAGACGCCGCCATTTCGGGATGGGGTAGCTCCAGCCTGAGCCTTCTCCCTTGGACTCGGCCTTGCTAGCTCCATGCCGGATCCTCCCGCCGCAGGGAACGTATACCCACTTGCCGGAACGGAGCCCAAAATTGGGGGCAACCGGGTTGCGGTTTCGAGGGCAAGCAATCGACGACCCTCGCCCTAACCGGGCCTAGCTCCGTTCTTGATCCGACCATCCGGAGGCGCTGGATCCCAATGCCGGAATTTGCGTTCTCCAGCTCGGGCTCCGTTTGCCGCGGATTTCATTTCCCGCCAGCCGCTCCATTTACCCCTTCAACGGCAGGGGCACCGACGGTAATCCTGGGCCATGGCTTCGGGGGTACCTGGCGGTCTGGTTTGCAGGGATTCGCCCAGCACTTCGCCGAGAACGGGTTCCATGCGGTGGCTTTCGACTATCGCTTCCTGGGCACCAGCGACGGCCATCCCCGGCAGCTCATTACCATCAGTCGGCAATTGGCGGACTGGCATGCGGTCCTGGCTTGCGTTCGGGGCCTTGAAGGGGTGGACCCGGACCGAGTCTTCCTATGGGGAGCCTCCCTGGGTGGCGGCCATGCCATCAGGGTCGCAACCGAAGACAACCGGGTTGCGGGTGTGATCGCCCTATCCCCGCTACTGGACGGCACGCGCACATTGCTCCATATGGCCCAAGAGGCAGGGATCGCCCACATCAATCGGCTTTTGGCCCGGGGCATGCTCGATCTGGGGAGCACCCTTATGGGTGGGGGACCCCGCACCCTGCCCATTGTCGCCCCGCCGGGCTCACCGGGAGCGCTGACCTCGCCCGAAGCGGACCCGGGCTATCGGGCCATCGCCGGGCCGGATTGGGAGAATCGCTTCTGCGCCCGGCTCGCGCTGACCATCGGGGCCTATCGGCCCGGCCGACTGCTCGATCGCCTGCAGTGCCCCCTATTGCTCCAGATCCCCGAAAAAGACCAGATCCTCCCCCTTTCCGCCACCGAGCGATGGCTGCGAAGGCTGGGTCCAGGCGACCGAGTTATCCGCTATCCCGGGGGGCATTTCGATGTCTACTTCGACCCGTTGTTCAAACGTATCGCGGGGGATCAGACCCGCTTCCTGAAAGACCTCGCCTGGCCACCGGATTCCCCCAATCACCGTGCTGGAGCCCATAGCCCGGCCGAGGCGGTAGACTATCCCAAGCGGTCTGTCTAAAAAGGGGCGGCGTATGAAACCCGATCGGCCCAGCCGTACCGCCGAGGTCACCGCCGCGGTCCGTGCCTGGCACAACCAGCAGCATCACCCACCCATCTTTCCGGATCCCTTCGCCCAACGGCTGGTCAGCCCTGTCTGGGGGTTCGTCAGCCGGAGCCGGCTGGCCAGCTGGCTGGTCTTCGACCAGATCCTGCGGGGACTGCAGCCGGTGGCGGCCCATATCATCGGCCGGGCACGCTACGTCGAGGATCGCCTCGCCGAGCTGCGGCAAGAGGGGTTGGGGCAGTACGTCCTGGTGGGAGCGGGCCTGGACTCCATTGGCCTGCGCAACGCCATCGAGGCCAATCCCCTTCGGGTCTTCGAGGTGGATCATCCCGCGACCCAGGAGACCAAGAGGCAACGCCTGGAGCGGGCGAACGGGGGGCTACCCGCCGGCCTGGAGCTCGTGCCGGTGGACTTCGAACGGGAATGCTTGACGGAGGGACTGCGGCGGTCTTCCTTCGACCCGAAGGAGCCGGCGCTTTTCGCCTGGCTCGGAGTCGTACAATACCTAAGCGAGGAGGCCGTGGACCAGACCCTGGCCGCCATCCGGGAATCCGGGCCCCCGGGCAGCGAGCTGATCTTCGACTACATCGCCCCCCGGCAGAGCACCCCCGAGGCCGATCGGGACCTGCTGGACGGGCTATCCCGGTTTACCGCACGGCGCGGCGAACCGTTGAAAGCCACCTATGACCCCCAGAGCCTCGGGGCTCGACTGGGGCCCCTGGGCTTCGATGTCCGGAAGAACCTGTCGCCGGAGGAGCAGGGCAGGCGGTACTTCCAGGGCTATTCGGATTCCTTCCGGCCCCCGGGCTTCTACCACATCGCCCGGTTGGGCTGGGGGGACCCCCCGAAGGCGGGGGCGGCGCAACCCTCGTAACAAGGGAGTCAGGGGAAGGCCCCCATTAGGGGCTCGGATCGGGATGGGGAAAGCTGGTGGCGGATCCAGGATTTGAACCTGGGACACACGGATTATGATTCCGTTGCTCTAACCTCTGAGCTAATCCGCCTCAAGGGAAGCGAACATTCTAGGACCGAGCCCCGTGCTGTCAACCGCCAAGGGGTGATCACGGCGGGGCTACACATTGAATCGGAAGTGGATCACATCGCCGTCGCGGACGCGGTACTCCTTCCCCTCGGAGCGCATCTTCCCGGCCTCCTTGGCCCCCTGCTCCCCACCGTAGGCAATGAAGTCCTCGAAGCGGATCACCTCCGCCCGGATGAAGCCACGCTCCATGTCGCTATGGATCGCCCGGGCCGCCTGGGGTGCGGTGGCGCCCTCCGGCACGGTCCAGGCCCGGACCTCCTTGGGCCCCGCCGTAAAGAAGGTGATCAGTCCCAAGAGCCGGTAGCCCGCTCGGATTACGCGGTTGAGTCCCGGCTCCTCCATGCCCAGCTCCGACAGGAGCTCGTCCCGCTCGTCGTCCTCCAGCTCCATGAGCTCGGCCTCGGTGGCGGCACTGACAGCGACCACCTGGCTCCCGCTCGCCTCGGCGTACTCCCGGACCCGGGCCACCGCCCGGTTGGCCTCCTCGCCCCCTTCCTCGACATTGGCCACGTAGAGCACCGGCTTGGCGGTAAGAAGGTGGAAGCCCTGGAGCTGACGCCAATCGTCTGCATCCAGGTCCAGGCTGCGGAGGGCTCCCCCTTCGGCCAGATACGCCTGGATACGCTGGAGAAGATCGCGCTCCGCGATCGCCTCCTTCCCCCCGCTCTTGGCAGCGCGCTGGGCCCGGTCCAGCGCCTTCTCCACCGACTCCAGATCGGCCAGAACCAGCTCGTTCT
>JAHEOG010000195.1 GCA_018609925.1 Gammaproteobacteria bacterium | reverse complement strand
GGACGCTGACCGGTCCCGTCGGCCCCGGCTCCATGGCGCCACCGGCGCGGACTGGGTGAAACGGGGCCGGGTGGTCGCCGCCCAGCCCGATGGGCTAGAATCCCGCGTTTCCTCCCATCAGGAACCCCGGCCCAGCGCCGCGAACCGAACATGAGTGCACTCCAGAAGGAAGTCGAGCGGCGGCGCGCGTTCGCCATCATCTCCCACCCCGACGCCGGGAAGACCACGCTGACGGAGAAGCTGCTGCTGTACGGTGGCGCCATCCAGCTGGCGGGTACCGTCAAGGGCCGCAAGGCGGAGCGCCATGCCACCTCCGATTGGATGGCAATGGAGCAGCAGCGCGGGATCTCGGTGACCTCCACGGTGATGCAGTTCCCCTACCGGGAGCGCATCGTCAACCTCTTGGATACGCCGGGCCACGGCGACTTCTCCGAGGATACCTACCGCACCCTGACGGCGGTGGACTCGGCACTGATGGTCATCGACGCCGCCAAGGGGGTGGAGGAGCGCACGCGCAAGCTCATGGATGTGTGCCGGCTGCGCGCCACCCCCATCATGACCTTCATGAATAAGCTGGATCGCGAGGGCCGGGACCCCGTGGAGCTGATGGACGAGGTGGAGGAGGTCCTCGGCATCCGGTGCGCCCCTGTGACCTGGCCCATCGGCATGGGGCGGCGCTTCCAGGGGGTTTTCCACCTGCTCCAGGACCGGGTGCACCTCTTCCAGCCCGGTCATGCGGGGCGTGTGCAATCCGGAGAGGTCGTCGAGGGGCTGGACAATCCCCGTCTGGACCAGCTGCTGGGGAATCAGGCGGCCGAGCTCCGGGACGAGATCGAGCTGGTGCGGGAGGCCAGCCACCCCTTCGAGGTGGACCCCTACCGGGCGGGCGAGCTCACCCCGGTGTTCTTCGGCTCCGCCATCAACAACTTCGGGGTGGAGGAGCTCTTGGACGAGTTCGTGGCCCATGCCCCGCCGCCGCAGCCGCGTCCGGCCACGGTGGGCGAGCTGGCTCGCGGGAACGGCGATGCCGAGGCCGAGCAGCGCTGGGTGGATCCCTGCGAGGAGAAGCTCACCGGGTTCGCTTTCAAGATCCAGGCCAATATGGACCCCAACCACCGGGACCGCATCGCCTTCATGCGCATCTGCTCGGGGGTGTTCCAGAAGGGCATGCGGATCCATCAGGTGCGCACCGGTAAGACCCAGAAGGCCGCCAATCCCCTGATCTTCCTGGCCAGCGACCGGGAGGGCGTGGCGGAGGCCTATCCCGGTGACATCGTCGGCCTGCCCAACCACGGCACCATCCGCATCGGCGACACCTTTACCGAAGGCGAGGCCCTCAAGTTCACGGGGATCCCCAACTTCGCCCCGGAGCTGTTCCGCCGGGTGGTCCTGAGGGACCCCATGAAGAGCAAGGCCCTGAACAAGGGCCTGGAGCAGCTCACCGAGGAGGGCGCTACCCAGCTCTTCCGGCCCCTGGTGAGCAACGACCTGATCCTAGGTGCGGTGGGGCAGCTCCAGTTCGATGTGGTGGCCGCCCGGCTCAAGGACGAGTACGGCGTGGACGCCCGGTTCGAGGGGGTCAATGTTGCCACCGCCCGTTGGGTGGAAGCCGAGGATCCCAAGCGCCTGGCGGAGTTCGAGCGCCGTGCCGAGGAGCACCTGGCCCGGGACGCGGGGGGCGATCTGGCCTATCTCGCACCCACCCAGGTCAATCTCGACCTGACCGCTGAGCGCTGGCCCGACATCGCCTTCCGTGCCACCCGTGAGCACTGACGGGCCGGCCCGGGTGACCGATCTGCCCGACTACACCGTCCGCGAGAGCAAGCGCGCTAAGCGCGTTCGCATCGATGTTTCCCCCGTTGGCCGAGTGGAGGTGGTGGTGCCGGCCGGCTTCCCCCACGATCGGGTGCCGCAGCTGCTCGGGGAGCGACGCGAGTGGCTGGAGAGGACCCTCGCCCGGGTCCAGAGGTCCGAGGCCGCTTCCGCTGAGCACGATGCCCGCCTGCCCGAACGGGTGGAACTGCCCGCCCTGGGCCGGCAGTGGCGGGTGATCTATTCGGGGCGCGGCCGGGGCGGGGCGCGGGAGGACGGCCGCGGCCGACTGCGGGTTCATGGACCCAACCCCGCCACCGCACGCGCCGGGCTCTGCCGTTGGCTAGGGCGTACCGCCCGCACGGAGCTGAGGTCCTGGGCGCACAGCCTTGCCGAGGAGCGGGGGCTGACCCTGGCTGGAGTCAGCATCCGGGCCCAGGCGACACGGTGGGGGAGCTGCTCATCCCGGGGGCGGCTCAACCTCAACCGCAACCTGCTGTTCCTGGAGCCCGCTATGGTTCGCTACTTGCTCCTGCACGAGCTGGCCCACCGGGTGCACCTGGATCACTCCCCCGCCTTTTGGTCCCTGTTGGCACGGTGGGAGCCCGGCTATCGCGAGCTCGATCGCCAGCTTCGGCAAAATGGCCGGCAAGTCCCTCTTTGGGCCCTGCCCGATCGGCTCCTGCCCGGCGATTTTTTCCCTTCCGATGGAACCCAGGGGTTGCCGGGGGTCTAAAAGTGCGTACACTCGGGAGCATCCGAGTGGGCGGAAGGGCCGATCCTCATCGAGGACGGTCGGAGCTGCCGGGCTCCTTGCGATCCCGGACTCTTCCCGATCCGAAGCCCCGCCGCCGTCTTTTTCTTTTTTGTTCGAGGTTTTCCATGCAGAGCGGTTCAGTAAAGTGGTTCAACGAGGCCAAGGGCTTCGGTTTCATCGCCCCCGAGGATGGCGGCGACGATGTGTTCGTCCATTTCTCGGCGATCCAGGGTGACGGTTTCCGGACTTTGACCGAGGGTCAGAAGGTCTCCTTCGATAGCGAAACCGGCCCCAAGGGCCTCAAGGCCACAACCGTCGTCACCGAATAGGTGAGGTAGGCCTTCCGGGATTCGTCCCGGAGACCTGGAAAAGGCCCCGCCCATATGGGCGGGGCCTTTTTGCGTATGGGCCCCCCGTCTCAACGGCCTTAGCGAGCGGCGCGCTTGCGCTCCCCCTCGGTGAGCCCCTTCTTGCGCAGACGGATTGACTCCGGGGTGACCTCCACCAGCTCGTCGTCGTCGATGAACTCCAGGGCCTCCTCCAGGGAGAGGCGCTCCGGCGGGCTCAGGATGACGTTCTCGTCGGACCCGGCGGCCCGGACGTTGGTAAGCTGCTTGCCCTTGAAGGGATTCACCACGAGATCGTTGTCACGAACGTGGCGGCCGACGATCTGCCCCTCGTAGCAGTGCTCGCCCGGACCCACGAACAAGGCGCCGCGGTCCTGGAGGTTGAACAGGGCGTATTCCACGGTCTTGCCGGTGCTCATGCTGACCAGGACGCCGTTGTTGCGACGGCCGTAATCGCCGGACTTGACGGGACCATAGTGGTCGAAGACGTGGAACAGGAGTCCCTCGCCGGAGGTGGCGGTGAGGAACTCGCTGCGGAAGCCGATCAGCCCCCGGGCCGGGATCTCATAGTCCAGGCGGACCCGCCCCTTGCCGTCGGGGGCCATGTCCTTGAGCTCGCCGCCGCGCTCGCCCACCTTCTCCATCACAGTGCCCTGATGCTCCTCGGGCATGTCCACGGTGAGCTGCTCGTAGGGCTCCTCCTTGGCGCCCTCGATCTCGCGGATCACTACCTCGGGGCGGGAGACCGCCAGCTCGTAGCCCTCACGGCGCATGGTCTCGATGAGGGTGGCCAGGTGCAGCTCGCCGCGGCCGGAGACCCGGAACTTATCGGGATCCTCAGTCGGCTCCACGCGCAGAGCGACGTTGTGGACCAGCTCCTTGTCCAGCCGGTCCTTGATCTGCCGGCTAGTGACGTACTTGCCCTCGCGGCCGGCGAAGGGCGACTTGTTCACCAGGAAGTTCATGGACACGGTGGGCTCGTCCACGGTGAGCACCGGCAGCGGCTCCACCTCCGAGGGGTCGCAGAGGGTGTCGGAGATGCTCAGGGGATCGATGCCAGTGAAGGAGATGATGTCGCCGGCGTGGGCCTCCTCCACCTCGACCTTCTCCAGGCCGCGGAAGCCGAACACCTGCCCGATCTTGCCGCTGCGGGTCTCGCCGTGGCGATCGATGATGCTCACCTTCTTGTTGCGACGGGCGGTGCCGCGGGTCACCCGGCCGATGCCGATAACCCCGGTGAAGGGATCGTAATCCAGCGCGCTCACCTGAAGCTGGAAGGACGCCTCGGGGTCCACATTGGGTGGGGCCACATTGTCCACGATGGTTTGGAACAGCGGGGTCATGTCCCCCTCCCGGGTCTCCGAGCCCTCGGAGGCGTAGCCTTCCAGGGCGGAGGCGTAGACCACCGGGAAGTCCAGCTGGACGTCATCGGCGCCGAGGTTGTCGAACAGGTCGAAGGTTTGGTCCACGGCCCAGTCCGGCCGCGAGCCTGGGCGATCCACCTTGTTCACCACCACGATGGGCTGCAGCCCCCGGGCCAGGGCCTTCTCGGTGACGAAGCGGGTCTGGGGCATGGGACCGTCCACGGCGTCCACCAGCAGCAGCACCGAATCCACCATGGACAGGATCCGCTCTACCTCGCCACCGAAGTCGGCGTGACCGGGGGTGTCCACGATGTTGATGCGGTAGCCTTTCCAGTCGATGGCGGTGTTCTTGGAGAGGATGGTGATGCCGCGCTCCTTCTCCAAATCCGTGCTGTCCATGATGCGATCGGTCTCTTCACCGCGCTCGCTCAGGGTGCCGGATTGCTGCAGGAGGCGGTCCACCAGTGTGGTCTTGCCGTGATCCACGTGGGCGATGATGGCGATGTTTCGCAGGTTCTCGATCAATTGGGTCCTTCTTTGGATGTTTCCACTCGGGAAGTCGGCGCCAGGATACGGGGCTCGCGGGTCGGGGCCCAACCCCGATGCGGCAGCGCAATCGCGGAGGGATGGCCACCTCCCGTAGAATGGGCCGGCGGCGTGGACCCCCATCGGATCGCAGCAGGGAACCGGCTAGGAGGAAGGACATGAGCGCCGATCAGCGCCCGGGCCGGACCCTGGGCATGCGCCACCTGGCCCTGTTCGTATCGGACCTCGAGGCTTGCGAGGGGTTCTATGGCGGCCTGCTAGGTATGGCGGTGGAGTGGCGGCCCGACGCGGACAACGTCTATCTCAGCTCCGGGTCGGACAACCTGGCCCTGCACCGGGCCCCCGCCGGGGTCCCCGAAGGCTTCGGGGACCCACGGGCCCAGCGGCTCGACCACCTGGGCTTCTTCCTGCCGGATTTCGATGCCGTGGACGCGTGGTACGAGTTCCTGGCGGGCCATGGGGTCGAGATGAAGGCTGCGCCGCGAACCCACCGCGATGGGGCGCGAAGCTTCTACTGCCTCGATCCCGACGGCAATACGGTCCAGCTCATCTGCCATCCCCCCATACTCGAGCGCGAGGCCGGACGGGAATAGGGAATGTTCCCGCCAGGCCGGGCTTCAGTCCCGGTCCTCCAGGTCCAGGTCGTTGACGTCGGTATGGCGTACGTCCTGCCCGTGGACCAGGTAGATGACGTATTCGGTGATGTTCTTGGAGTGGTCCCCGATGCGCTCCAGTGCCTTGGCCACGAACAGGATGTCGATTGAGTCCGAGATGTGGCGGGGATCCTCCATCATGTAGGTGAGCAGCTCCCGGAAGATGCCCTCGAACATCTCGTCCACCCGCTCGTCCTCCCGGTGGACGCGGAGCGCCGCCTCAGCGTCCATCGAAGCCAGGGAGTCCAGGGCGTTGCGGGTCTGGTTGCGCACCGCCTCGCTTATGTTGGGGAGGGCCTGGTAGCGCTTGGCGGCCCGTTCGCTGGTCAAATCCAGGGCCATGCGCGCGATCTTCTCCGCCTCGTCGCCCATGCGCTCGAGGTCGGTGATGGTCTTGATAGCGGTCATAACGAAGCGGAGATCGCGGGCTGCGGGGGTCCGCCGGGCCAGTAGCGATACCGCCTTCTCGTCGGCCTCCACCTCCATGGAGTTGAGGCGGTGGTCCTCCCGGATGGTTTGCTCGGCCAGGGCGTGATCGCCCTCGGTCAGGGCGCGCACCGCGCTGTCGATCTGCTCCTCCACCTTGGAGCCCATGTTCAGGACATCGTCCCGCAGGGCCTCGAGCTCCTGGTCGTAGCGGTGGCTGATGTGGTGGTCGTTTCGGTCGGGCATGGTGGCGGATCCTGTCTTAGCCGAAGTGGCCGGTGGCGGCGGTCAACCGAATCGGCCAGTAATGTAGGACTCGGTACGCTCCTGGTGCGGATTCGTGAACATCGTCTCCGTATCATCGTGCTCGATGAGCTCGCCAAGATGCATAAAGGCAGTGTAATCGGATATGCGTGCGGCCTGCTGCATATTGTGCGTGACGATGAGGATCGTAACTTCCTTCCCCAGGCGGGTGATCAGGTCCTCGATCTTCGCCGTTGCGATGGGATCGAGCGAGGAGGTCGGCTCATCGAGGAGCAGAAGCTCCGGCTCCGGGGCGAGGGTCCGGGCGATGCACAGGCGCTGCTGCTGGCCGCCGGAGAGTTCGAAGGCCGGCATGTCGAGCCGGTCCTTGACCTCGTCCCATAGCGCGGCGCGTTGCAAGGAGCGCTCGACCGTTTCTTGGAGCACGGTGCGATCCTTGATCCCGCGAATCCTCAGACCCGCAGCGACGTTCTCGAAGATGGATTTGGGAAAGGGGTTCGCCTGCTGGAACACCATGCCGATCTTCAATCGCACGAGCATGGGATCGGTCTCGGGCCCGATGAGATTGATGTCCTCGGGCTGCATCTGGATGGCGCCCTGGTAGTGGTTGCCGCCCTGGACGTCGTGCATGCGGTTGAAGCAGCGCAGTAGCGTGGATTTGCCGCAGCCCGATGCGCCAATGAGCGCGGTCACATGTTGGTAGTAGATCGGCAGATTAATGTCGGTTAGGGCCTGGAAATCGCCGTACCAGAAGTTCAGTCCCCGTACATCCACCTTGACGGTCGAGGGGCTGTCCTCGCCGTTGGCTCCCGGTACATCGACCTTGACGGTCGCGGGGCTGTGCTCGCGGTTGGCAGAACCCCGACCGGTGGGGCCCTCGCCACCAGGGGGGGTCTCATCAGGCGCGGTATTGGCGGTCGCCGGATTGGTGTGGTCGGTCCCGGAAGAAGGTGCGTGGGCGGTATAAGCTGTCCGGTTCATATTGGCATCTCCTGTTCGGGTCCGGAATTGGTGGCGCTGGCTATTTGGCCGTGGGCTTCTTGCGCAGACGATAGCGGATGTAGATGGCCAGGGAGTTCATGAGCAGGGTCAAACCGAGCAGCACGATCCCGGCGCCCGCCGCCAATTCATGGAACTCCGATTGGGGCCGCGAGATCCAGTTGAACATCTGGATGGGCAGGACGGTGAAGGGCGACGTCAGCCACTCGAAGCTCACGAACGGGGGCGTTGTCTTGACGGGCGACGGCGGCAGGAAGGCGATGTAGGTCAGCGCCCCGATGGTGATCACCGGTGCCGTCTCGCCGATGGCGCGCGAGAGCCCGACGATGAGCCCGGTGAGGATGCCCGGCCGGGCGGCCGGAAGCAGATACAGCGACACCGTCTGCCACTTGTCGGCCCCCAGGGCATGGGCCCCTTCGCGAACGCTGCCGGGAATGCTGCGCAGGGCCTCGCGGGTCGAGACGATCACCACGGGCAAAATCAGCAGCGCCAACACGAGGCCGGCGACCGCGATCCATTGCCCCATGCCGAAGGTGAACAGGAACAACCCCAGCGCCAGCAGGCCGTAGATGATCGACGGCACCCCGGCGAGGTTGGTGACGTTGATCTCGATCAGGTCGGTGATCCGGTTCTGGGGGGCGTATTCCTCCAGGTAGATGCCGGCCCCCACACCCAGCGGCAGGGCCAGGACGGCCGTGACGATCATCACCGCGACACTGCCCACCCAGGCCGAAAGGATCCCCGCCTCTTCGGGCTTGCGCGAAGGAAAGCTGGTCAGGAACTGCCCGTCGACCACGCTTGCGCCCTGCACCGCCATGGCCAGGATCAGGGACAGCAGCATCAGGATGGCGACGGTCAGGACCATGACGCTGATGCCCATGAAGATCAGATCGGCCCGCTGCGAGCGCTGGATCAGCCCGGACAGGTGCCGATCATCCGTGGGGTTCAATGCCAGGGTGGTGTGGGTCATGGGGGACTCCTCAATAGATCTCGCGGAAGCGGCGCCGGAGCAGGAAGCCGATGACGTTGAAGGTGAGCGTGATGACGAACAGGGTCAGACCGGCGGCGAAGATGGTCTGGTAGGCGGTCGTGCCGTGCTCCACGTCGCCTAGACTGACCTGGACGATATAGGCCGGAATGGCCGCGGCGCCTTCCATGGGGTTGAACGTGAAATTGGCCCGCTGACCGGCGGCAATGGCGACAACCATGGTCTCCCCGATAGCGCGCGACATGCCGAGGATGTAGGCGGCGGTGATGCCGGACAGCGCCCCCGGCATGACAACGCGTACAGCCGTCTGGAAGCGGTTGAAGCCGAGGGCGTAGGCCCCCTCGCGCAGCCCGTCCGGCACGGCGCGCATGGCGTCCTCGCTGACCGAGGTCACGTAGGGCAGGATCATGATGCCCATGACCAGACCGGGGGAGAGCAGGTTGAAACCGCCGAGATCGGGGAAGACGAGCTGGAGCAGCGGGGTGACGAATAGCAGGGCGAAGTAGCCGTAGACAACCGTCGGAATCCCCTCGAGCAGCTCGAGGACCGGCTTGATCACCTCGCGCAGGCGGTTGGGCGCGAACTCGCTGAGGTAGATCGCCGCCAGCGTGCCGCCGGGGATGGCGACGGCCAGCGCGACGGCGCTTACCGTTATGGTCGCCGAAAGCAACGGCCAGATGCCGAAATGCTTCGAAGCGAAAAGCGGTGTCCAGCGCGTGCCCGTCAGGAAGTCGATGATCGAGACCTCCTGGAAGAAGGTTATGGACTCCCGCACGAGCACGTAGACAATCCCGACCGTAACGAGCACCGAGATACTCGCGGCCGCGAAGAGCAGCCCCTGCATGAGGAGTCCCTTGCGTCGCCGCCGCCGCAGGAAGGCGTCCGACGGCTGGACCGGGTTAGCCTGGCTTTCAGCCAATTGCCTTTCTCTCCCGCCCGTTGCATGCAATCCGAGGAATAAACCGAACGGGGGCCGGCGTGCCGACCCCCGTTCCGTAACGGCGTCTGCAGAGACCGGCCCGGGTCAGTCGGCCCGCTTCGCCTTGAGCAGATCCTCGATGGAAACGCCGATCTTGGATCCCCCGGCGAAGGCGGTCCCGGTGTTCCCGTTCTTGAAAAGCTCCTCCGAGAGCTCGAAGGCCTTTTCCGGCAGCCGCACGTAGCCGACCTCGTCCACCCGTTCACGCATGAGATCGGCATTGAGCATGAAGTCATGGACGAACTTGCGGACGATCTCTTTATTTTCGTAGGAGGACTTCTTGATGTACATGAACAGCGGCCGGGTCAGGGGCTGATACTCGCCGCTCTCGGCGGTTTCGACACTGGGCTCTACCGGCTCGCTGCCCTCGTAGGCGATGGGCACCGACTTGAGGATATCCTTGTTCTCCTCGTAGTAGGCCAGGCCGAAGAAGCCGAGGGCGTTGCGGTTGTTGGCGATGCCCTGGACCAGGACGTTGTCGTCCTCGCTGGGCGTGAAGTCCCCGCGGCTGGAGTGCTCCTCGCCGACGATGGCCGCCGTGAAGTAGTCGTAGGTGCCGGAGTCGGTGCCGGGGCCGTACAGGACCAGCTCCCGGTCGGGCCATTCGGGACGGACATCGCTCCACTGGGTGACCTTACCCTCGGCCTCCGGCTCCCAGATCTTCTTGAGCTCCTTGACCGTAAGGTAATCCACGAAGTCGTTGCGAGGGTTCACCATGACCGCCATGGCGTCCATGGCCACCGGCACCTCGTAGTACTGGATGCCGTTTTTCTTGCATTTCTCCCGCTCGCCGGTACGTATCGGGCGCGAGGCACCGGAGAGGTCCGTGTCCCCGCGGCAGAACTTGCTGAAGCCGCCGCCGGTGCCAGAGACGCCCACGGTCATCTGATAATCAGTACGGTTCTGGAACGCCTCGGCCACGGCTTCCGTGATGGGAAATACCGTACTGGAGCCGTCGGCCTGCAGCCTCTCTACCGCAGTCGCCGTGGTGGCGAACAGGCCGGTCGCGAGGGCGCAACTCGCTGCAGTGACCCCAAGAGCAATCTTACCCATTGTGCCTTCTCCTGTTTAACGAGGATTCAGCCAACATTGATCCGTTGGCGCAATACACAAGCTAGTCCGAAAAGATGACAGCCTCGTTTCAGGACCGTTATAAGGTTGTGAAAAATCTGCCCGAAAAATCGCCCCGAGGCGGGGGGTTCTAATTCAACCGGCGAAATGGGTCCGGCTGGCTTAAGGGCCCGGAGGGATCTTCCCGGAAGCCGGTTCAGAAGGGGTTCTGATGGTTCACCCTAAGGCCATTGGATCCGGTCACCGGGGCGGGATGCTGCCTGGCGGCTCCGATCTCCGCCCCCAGGGGGTGGCGAGGGGGTTTGGCGTAAAAGGGCTTTCGATCGGGATCCGGTTACGGCAGCTCCCGGAGGGCGCACCCACGGACAGGGCACCCCCGTCGGCAAGCCCCCTCGGGTGCCTCCTGATGTGGGTACCGGCGCAATCGAACGCGACGATCGCCGGCCAATATTTCAGGATTGTGACAAGCGATACGACCTCGACCGAATGGCGGTGGAGACGCCGAGCCGGTCGGGCAGCACGGCGGTAAAGGTGGAGCCTTCCCCCACCCGGCTGGTGGCTTCCAGGCGCCCGCCGTGGCGATGGAGGATGTGCTTGGCGATGGAAAGGCCCAGCCCGGTGCCCCCCAGCTCACGGGAACGCCCCTTGTCCACCCGATAGAAGCGCTCCGTGAGGCGGGGGAGGTGGTGCTCCGGGATGCCGATGCCGGTATCGGCCACGTGGATGGCCACTTCCTGCTCCCCGGGCCGTGGCTCCAGCGAAACCGCCACGGCGCCGCCTTCCGGTGTGTATTTGATGGCATTGTCCACCAGGTTCCCCAGCGCCCGGCCCAGGGAATCGGCGTCGCCAAACACCCGGGTCCCTTCCGCTTCCTCGGAAGGCGGGATGGACAGGGCAATGCCGCGCTGCTCGGCGAGGATCCGATGGTCGTCGGCCAGGGCGCCCAGTAGGTGTCCCAGTGGCACCGGGGTTTCCGGGACGTCCGCCGTGTCCGCCTCCAGGCGGGACAGGGTCAGCAGATCGTCTACCAGCGACTGCATGCGCTGGATCTGGTCGGCCATGATCCGGAGGAACTCCTGGCGCTGCTCCTCCGGCAGGTCCGGCTCGCTCAACAGGGTCTCGGCGAACCCCCGCAGGCTGGTGAGGGGGCTCTTGAGCTCGTGGGAGGCGTTGGCCACGAAGTCCTCCCGCATCTTCTGGAGCCGGATGCGCTCGGTGATCTCCTCCACCACCAGCAAGAGGGTGCCGCCCTCCTTGCGGGTACAGGTGAAGGCCAGGGTGCGAGAGGGATCGGGGCGGTAGGGGGCCGTGGCCTGGCGGATGTCTGCCCCGCTTGCGGTGAACAGGGCCTGAAGGTCGGGCTCCCGAAGCCAGCCCTGGAGCTTCTGGCCGGTCCCGCGCTCGGGATCCACCGCCAACAGGTGGTAGGCCTTGTCGTTGGCTTCCTGCAGGCGGCCCTCGCTGTCCAGCAGGGCCACACCCACGGGCAGATCACGCGCCAGGTCTTCGAGCTTCTCAAGCCGGCCGCGGAGCTCCCGGATCCGCCGGTTCCGGTGCTTGAGGTGGTAACGGAGCTCGCTCTCCAGGGCTTCCCAGGCGTCGGCGCCCGGTAGGGTGACCGGTCCCTCCCGATCCTGTAGCCACTGGCGCATCCCCCGAAGTCGGGCCCCGGTCCCCAGCTCCGCCCAGAGGGCAGCGGTGGCGACCAAAACGAGGCCCACCGTGCCCAGGGGCCAGCCGAATCGGACCAACCCGGCCGCGATCAGCAGGAAGCCGGTACCAAAGACCCAGCGGGCGCCGGCGGGGAGGCTTCGCAAGGGATACGATCCTCAGGAAGGCGGGGCGAAGCGATAGCCGGCCCCGCGAACGGTCTGGATCATCTCCGAGGCCACCACCGGCTCCAGGGCTCGCCGCAGGCGCCGGATGTGGACATCCACGGTGCGCTCTTCCACCTCGGCGTAGGGACCCCAGAGGCGGTCGAGGAGCTGGGCGCGCGGATAGACTTGATGGGGGTGGCTCATGAGGAATTGCAGGAGGCGGAACTCGGTGGGACCGAGGTGGACCTCCTGGTCACCGTGGACGACCCGGTGCTGCCCCGGATACAGGCGAAGCTCGCCGCCGGTTAGGACTTCCGTCTGGAGCTCAGGGTAGCTGCGGTTCAGCAGGTTCGTTATCCGGGCCACCAGCTCCCGGGGGGAGAAGGGCTTGGGGACGTAGTCGTCGGCACCGCCTTCCAGCCCCCGGATCCGGTAGTCCTCCTCGCCCTTGGCGGTGAGCATGATGACCGGCAAGTGGGCAAAGCCGGGCTCGCGGCGCAGCCAATGGCAGAGATCGAGCCCGCTCATGCCGGGAAGCATCCAGTCCAGGACAAGTAGGTGCGGCGGGCTCTCGGCCATGAGCTCCTCGGCCGTTTCGGCCGTCTCGGCCGTATCCACCCGGAAGCCCTCCTTTCCCAGGTGATGGCGAACAAGGGTCCGGATGGCCTCTTCGTCCTCGACGACGAGGATCTTCAGGGAGCCCATGGCTTGGGGAAGGTCTTCGCCCATGGTGGTGGCCGGATTGGGTTCCTGGGTCCCTCGTTTCATACCCAATAGGAGCCCTTTGTCAGCAGCTTGGAGTTCAGCCCCATGGCCGCCCGTACCGTCAAGGGCAGGGGATGGGCGCCGCCATCCTCCGCCCATTCCGCGTGCTGGCTCTCGTCGAGGACCATCTGCTCCAGAACCGCACGGGTCTCCGGCTCGTGGTCGGGCACCTGGGCCAGATGCCCCTGGAGGTGGCGCATGACCTGGCGCTCGGTCTCGGCGACGAAGCCCAGGCTCCAGCGGTCCCCGGCCAGTCCCGCCGCGGCTCCCAGCGTCACGGAGCCCGCCAGCCAAAGGGGGTTCAGCACGCTGGGCCGGACCCCGTGCGCCGCCATGCGCTCCAGGCACCAATTGAGGTGGTCCTGCTCCTCCTGCGCCGCCTCCGCCATCCGCTCGGCGACCTGCGGATCCCGGGCGGTGAGCCCCTGCCCGTGGTAGAGGCCCTGGGCCGCCACCTCGCCGGCGTAGTTGACGCGCATCAGCCGCCCGATGTGGCGCGCCTCTCCCGGGCCGGAGCGAGGCCCCGGGGGGCTCTGCCCGCGCGGGGGAGGCCGGCTGTCGGGCTCCGTTTGGGGGACGCCGGCAGCGGTGCGCAGACCCCGGTCGAATCGGGTGATGACGGCCTCCAAGAAGCTCGGCGGCATGGCGCGCTCCTTTACACAGCTAGCTTTCGAGGCGAGGTGGCGGCCCCTACAATGACCCCCCACGGTTTTCGGCCGGCCCGTTACCCCAGTTCCAGCCTGGAGATAGCATGCGACAATTCTATTACAGTCACCACGTCTTCATGTGTCAGAACGTCCGGGAGGACGGGCGCAGGTGCTGCAACGGGGACGGGCGGGCAGCGGAGCTCCGGGACTACGCCAAGGACCGCACCCGGGATCTGGGCTTGCGCCGGCCTGGCGGCACCCGCATAAACCAGGCGGGCTGCCTGGGGCGATGCGCCGAGGGGCCTTGCCTGGTCATCTACCCGGAAGGGGTGTGGTACCGCTACGAGACTCGGGAAGACATCGACGAGATCCTGCAGGAGCACGTCCTGAACGGCCGCTCCGTGCCCCGCCTCCGGCTGGACCCGGGAAGCTGACGGGCCGCCATCCTTGATGGATGGGCGCAGGACGGGGTAAACTGTCGCGCTTTGCTCAAGCAGCACTCCTGCCCGTCGTGAGCTCGGAGCGGAAGCGATGAAGACCTACTCGGCGAAACCGGGCGAAGTCCCGCGCAATTGGTACGTGGTGGACGCCAGCCAGTACCGGCTGGGACGCCTGGCAGCCCAAGTGGCCCTGCGGCTGCGGGGCAAGCACAAGCCGGAGTTTACCCCGCACGTGGATACCGGCGATTACGTGGTGGTGATCAACGCCGAGCAGGTCCAGGTGACCGGCAAGAAGTGGACGGACAAGATCTACTACCGGCACACCGGCCATCCCGGGGGCCTCAAGGCGGTGCCCTTTTGGGAGCGCCACGCCCAGAACCCCGAGCGCATCATTGAGGACGCGGTGGCCGGAATGCTTCCCAAGAATCGCCTCGGGCGACAGCTGCTCAAGAAGCTGAAGGTATACCGGGGGAGCGACCACCCCCACCAGGCCCAGCAACCGATCCAGCTGGAGCTCTAGCGAGGTCCGACATGGCGCAGACCCAGCAGCAATATTACGGTACGGGGCGGCGCAAGCAGTCCACCGCCCGAGTCTTCCTCCGGCCGGGATCGGGGCGGATCCAGGTCAATGGCAAGACCCTGCAGGATTACCTGCCTCGGGAAACGGCCCAGATGATCGTGCGCCAGCCCCTGGAGCTGACCGATACGGTCAATCACTTCGACATCCGGGTGAATGTCCAAGGGGGAGGGCCGAGCGGTCAGGCGGGAGCCATCCGCCACGGCGTGGCCCGAGCCCTGCTTGAATACAACCCGCAGCTGCGCCCCACCCTGAAGCGGGCGGGCCTCCTCACCCGGGATGCCCGGCAGGTGGAGCGCAAGAAGATCGGGCGTCACAAGGCGCGGCGGAGCCCGCAGTACTCCAAGCGCTGAGTCGGGCGCCCCGGAGCTGTTCCCGAAGGCCACCGGTTCCCGGTGGCCTTTTGTTGTTGGGGGGGGTGTGCTTTCATGGAGCCGACTTCGGGCTTCCTATCACTTCCCCCTGAGTCCCGGGCAAGGAGAGATGGGACGATGACGCTGCCGTTGCAAGTGGGCATCCTCGGGGCCTCCGGCTATACCGGCGTGGAGCTGCTGCGGCTGCTCGCCGGGCATCCGGGAGCGGAGGTGGTTGCCGCCACCTCGCGCCGTGCCCGAGGCCAGGGGGTGGTGGATCTCTTCCCGTCGCTGCGGGGCTGGACCTCGCTGGCCTTCGAGGACCCCGATCCTGAGCGTCTCGCCGAGCGGTGCGACCTGGTCTTTTGCGGCGCTCCCCACGGCGTGGCCATGGACCAGGTTCCCCGGCTCGTCGAGGCCGGGGTGCGGGTGGTGGATCTCTCGGCCGATTTCCGGATCCGCGACCGGGCCGTATTCGAGCACTGGTACGGCGAGACGCACCGGGGGCCGGACTGGCTGGGTCGGGCCGTTTACGGCCTGCCCGAGGTGAATGCCGGGGCCATCCGGGAGGCACGCCTAGTGGCCAATCCCGGGTGCTATCCCACGGCGGTGCAGCTGGCCCTGTTGCCGCTGCTTGAATCCGGCGTGGTGGCCACCGACGGTCTGGTCGCCGATGCCAAATCCGGGGCCAGCGGCGCCGGACGGGAGGCCAAGACGCACCTCCTGCTGGCGGAGGCCAGCGACAGCCTGAGTGCCTATGGGGCCGGGGGGCATCGCCACCTGCCCGAGATCGAGCAGGGCCTGGCGCATGCGGCCGGTGAGCCCGTCGACATAACCTTTGTGCCCCATCTGGTCCCCATGATCCGTGGACTCCACGCCACCTGCTACGCATGGCTCCCCGAAGGGGTGGCTCCCGACCTCCAAGGGCTGTTCGAGCGTCGATATGCCGCCTCGGCCTTCGTGGACGTCATGCCGGAAGGGGCGCATCCCGCGACGCGCTCGGTGCGCGGCAGCAATTTCTGCCGGTTGGCCGTCCACCGTCCCGGCGAGGGCCGCCAGGTAGTGGTGCTGTCCGTGATCGACAATCTGGTGAAGGGAGCTGCGGGGCAGGCGGTGCAGAACATGAATCTGATGTTCGGGCTGGCCGAGGGGGACGGGCTGGCTAGCCCGCCCCTGCTCCCCTAGGGGGCTTGGTGGATTCCCGCTTTGCCTCCCTGATCCTCGTGCTCCACCCCAACCGGGGACGCCCGAAGACCCTGTTCGTGCGGCGCTGGGTGCTGTGGCTTGGGATCCTCGTGGTGATCGTAGGCCTCCCCGCAGCCTTCTGGGCCGTTTTCGAGCTGGGCCAGGCCCGTGGCGAGCGGCAAGTAGCGAGCCTCGAGCGTCAGCTCACCGAGCTTCGAGGCCAGCGACAGGACTTGCGCGAGGAGCGGGAAGGGCTGACGGAGCGGGTTGCCGAGCTGCAGGAGCGAATTGGCAACTTGGAGTCCCTCAAAACGGTCCGCTCGGGGGAGCGGCGCAAGCTCCATCAGCTGACCGACGACCTGCAGCACCGGATCGGGAATCTGCAGGAGGAGCTGGCCTTCTATCGCAACATCCTCGATCCGGAGAAGGCCGAGCGGGAGCTTAGCGTGGAGGACTTCCAGGTGGTTGCGGCGGATGGGTCCGACCGGGAGTTCCGTTACGCGTACAAGCTGGTTCAGGGAGTAGCGAAGACAGAGCCGGTTAAGGCATTCGCGCGGGTGGCGGTTACCTATTTCAACGGCAACGGTCAAAGGCAGATCCGCTACTTCCCGGATGGGGCCCGGGTCCGCAAGGAGGGTCGGGAGGTGAAGTTCCGGTATTTCCAGACCGTGCGGGGCCGCATCCGGCTCCCGGTTGATGCTCGACCCGTGCGAATGAAGGTGCAGGTCTATGCCCAGGAGGGGTTAGGGGAGCTTCTGGACCAAGCTCGGGACTGGGAGAATTTGGCCGAAGGATCGGCGGAGGAGGCCGACGATGCTGCATAAGAAGCGTAAGCCCAAGACCGGCGGCACCCTGGAGACCATGATCGGCTCGGGCACTACCGTGAAGGGCGACGTCGCATTTGAGGGCGGGCTCCGCGTGGACGGCACCGTCGAAGGCACGGTCAGCGCCCCGGAGGGCAGCGGAAGCCGGTTGGTAATCTCGGATCAGGCCTTCATCGACGGGGAGGTGAAGGTCCCCAATGTGATCATCAACGGTCGGATCAAAGGCAATGTCCACGCCAGCGAGCGCCTGGAGCTTCATGCCCGGGCTCGGGTGGAGGGCGACCTCTTCTACGAGGTAATCAAGATGGAAGAAGGGGCCGAGATCCGGGGAACTTGCTCGCAGGTCTCGGTCACTAAAGGGGGCAAAGGCACTGACGCGTCCGGTTCTGCCGGTTCCCGTCAGTCCGGCAGTGGCTCGGAGCGCTCCGGGAAAGGAACCGCCAAGGACGCCGAGGCCGACGAGGCCTCGGAAGGGCTTGCGGGGCGGTCGGAGTCTTCCACAAAGGCCGGCTAGGGCGGATCCCTTCTCTCCTTACGAAAGGGGTGCCCCGGGCGTGGGTCCGCTTTGACAAGCGAGCCCGATTGCCCTAGCTTCAATGGATTACAAGGCCCGATCGGGCCCTCGCAGAAGGTCCGGTCGAAGGCACGTCTCCCAGGGAGGGAATTATGGCGGAAGCCACCGTCGAGCAAGATACCCGAACGGAAACCCCGGATCCCATCGACCTCTCCCAGAGCGCGGTGGACAAGCTCAAGGAGCTGATCGACCAGGAAGGCAATCCCAATCTCAAGCTCCGGGTCTTCGTGACCGGGGGCGGCTGTTCCGGATTCCAGTACGGGTTCACCTTCGACGAGCAGAAGCAGGAGACGGATACCGCGATGGACAAGGGGGACGTCACCCTGCTGGTGGACATGATGAGCCTGCAGTACCTGATGGGGGCCTCCATCGATTATAAGGAGGACTTGGAAGGCGCCCAGTTCATGATCAGCAACCCCAACGCTGCCACCTCCTGCGGCTGCGGCTCCTCCTTCGGCGTTTGAGCCGGTAGCCTATCGCCCCGATTCGCCGGGGCCTTCCCTCCCGATCGAAAGCGCCCGCCCCTGCCCCGGGGCGGGCCTCTTCATGTCGAACGGAAAGCTAACGTTTGGTTCTGTCCGTAGAGCCGTAAAAAGCCGGCCAAGGGGATCCGTGATCAAGGTGCTCGTGAAGCTAAGCTCCGTCCCGGAGCTTCAGGAGGCCTGGTCGTCCCCGCCCCTCGCCACTCGCAAACTTTCCGGTCCAACCGTTTCCATCCAAGCGGTTAGGTGGTGGCGCCGACGCTCGAACGCGGGGCGGTGCTTCTCGGGAAGGGCTTTGGCCTTGGGGAAATCCACGGTCAGGGGATTGCGGTGGACGCCCCGGACCCGGAATTCGTAATGGAGATGGGGCCCTGAGGCGAGCCCCGACTGACCGACGTAGCCGATGGGCTGGCCCTGCTCCACCCGCTGGCCCTTGTGGGCCGAAGCGAATCGGGACAGGTGGGCGTAGACGGTGGTGAATCGATTGGCGTGGCGGATCATCACTACCCGCCCGAATCCGCCTTTCCGGCCCCGGAAGGTGACCCGCCCGGAGCCGGTCGCCCGGACGGGGGTCCCGGTCGGAGCCCCGTAATCCACGCCCTTGTGGGCTCGGCGCCGGTCCAGGACCGGATGCTGGCGATTCTTGCTAAAGCGGCTGGTGATTCGGGTGTACTTGACGGGGCTCCGTAGGAAGGCCTTGCGCACCGAGCGTCCATCGGGATGGTAGTAATCGGTCCGCCCTTCGGCGTCGGTAAAGCGGATGGCCCGATGCGATTCTCCCCGGACCACGAACTCGGCGGCCAGGATCTCTCCCCCGCCGACCTTCTTGCCTTGCCGGTAGACCTCCTGATAAAGCACCCGGAACCAGTCCCCCGTCCGCAGGTCGTGGGCAAAGTCGATGTCCCAACCGAAGATCCGGGCCAGCTCCATGGTGGTCCTCTCGGAGAGCCCGGCCTCGGCTCCGGCCTCGAACAGGCTGCTGCGGATCCGACCGTAGGCTTCCTTTACCCGGACCGTGCGGGGAAGGGGCTCAATCCGGGCCGAGTAACCGCCTTCGCCGTCCGGCTCCCAGGCGAGGTAGCGGTGGTCGTCGATGCGGTAGCGAGCCCCCGCCAGCTCGCCGTCATCGGTGCGGCGCACCTTGATGGTGTGTCCCGGTCGCAGGCGTCGAACGGGGTAGACCTCCGACGCCGAGCGGGCCATTGCCAACGTGGTCCCGGACTCGAGCCCGATGCGCCGGCCAAGCTGGGATAGCGTCTCCCCGGATTCCAGCGTGTGGCTGCGCCAATCCGATTCGTCCGATCCGGCTTCGCGGCTCGGCTCCCTTTGGGAGGGGTTGATCGGGGATAACTTCGGCCTGACCCCGTTTGCCGGCTCGCGGGCCATCTCGGAAGGGGGGGTCTCGGTCAGGGTCGGGGCCAGGGAGGGTGAAAGGGACAAGCGCTGGGCTTCGGGGGCGATGGAGTCGGTACCGTTGAAACCGGCAAGGGCCCCGGAAGCGAGTGCCGTGAGGAGTCCCAGCCCGAGCGCGGACCAATGGGGAGCGAGGTGTCCCCGCCGCCGTCGGCTCCCTTCACCGAGAGGGCGGTTTGGTCCCGACTTCTGGGTGAAATCCCAGCGCAGAGTCGAGGGCATGCGGAGCGGATCCCTCCCTTTTTGGAAGCTGCCAGGGTCGGCCCCTTGTACACCGAAAAGGCTTCGATTGTAAAATCGCAATCCGATCCGAACGGGGGCTCGTGCTTAGCTTTGAGAGGCCCTTCATGCTAGGAATGGCAGAGGAGATTCCCCATTGATCCGATTACGGAAAGTTTCGGAAAGGGGGCTCGTAAGGCTCCTTTTGGGAAGCACTCCTGCGAGATTGTTCTGAGGTGGCGCGAGTATGGTTTGCCCAGGGAAATACGGATGTCATCAAAGTTGGCATCCGCCCGACTCCCTGACATTAGAGCAGGAAGGCCGTGGCCAGCCCCAAGAATACTAGAAAGGCAAGGGAGTCGGTGATGGTGGTAAGCAGGCTCCCCGAGACCAAGGCGGGGTCCACGCCGAGTCGCGTCAGGACGATGGGGATCAGGGAGCCCAGCGCCCCGCTGAAGAACAGGACCCCCGCAAGCGAGGCCCCAAAGACCACGCCCAGATCGGCCCGTCCGAGGATCAGTATGGCCAGCAGACCGCCACCCAGGCAGAAGATGATCCCCACCAGCAGACCGATCAGGGCCTGGCGAAGGACGATCCGGAGGGTCGATACCAGCTCGGTGTGCCCCAGCGAAATGGCACGAACCATGATGGTCGCCGTCTGGACTCCTCCCATTCCCCCAACGTTGGCGACGATCGGCATGAGCACGGCCAGGGCCGTGATCTGGGCGATGCTGCCCTCGAACAGGGAGACCACGGTGGCCGATACGATGCCGGCCAGGGCATTGGCGGAGAGCCAGGTGGCTCGACGGCGCACCGAATGCAGGACGGGCTCGGACAGGTCGCTGGCCTCGTTGACGTTGGCCAAGCGGTAGAGGTCCTCCGTGGCCTCCTGCTCCATGACGCCGAGGATGTCGTCGCTGGTGATCTGGCCCAGGATGCGTCCGGTATCGTCAACGACCGGGAGGCTGTGCAACCGGTGCTTGCGGAATAGGCGCGCAACCTCCTCCTGGTCCGTATCCGGGATGGCGTACAAGGGCTCCATATTGGCCCCTTCCACCACCGGGGTATCCAGCTCGAGGCGCAGGAGCTGGAAGATGGAAATGACCCCTGTAAGCACCCCGCGGTTGTCGACCAAATAGATGTCCCGGATCTCCTCCAGGTCCCGCCCGGCCCGCCTTAGCTCCGCCAGTACCTTGCGGGTGCGGGTCTTGGCCGGGACCACGAAGACCTCTCGCTGCATGCGGCCACCGGCCGTATCTTCGGGGTAGGAGAGCAACGGCTCGATGCCCGCGCGGTCCTCGAAAGGCAGCCGGGCCAGGACCCGCTCGGCCTCCGGATCTTCCAGCTCCTGGAGGAGGTCCGCGGCCTCGTCCGAATCCAGCGTCTCGACCACCTCCGACAGGGTTTCCGGGGAGTAATACGCTAGGAGGTGCTCGCGGAGGCGGCCGTGGCTCTCGCTGAACAGCTGGCCGATCTCCGCGGGGGCGTAGAGGTCCAGGCAACGGTCGAGCTCGTCGTCGCCCAGCTGATTGAGGATCTTGACCTGGTCCGCAGGGTGGGGGTCCCGGAGGATGGCCTGGGCGGTGGTGAGGTCGTCCTCTTCCAGGGCCCTGCGGATCCGCTCGATGGGCTCGGTGCTGGCCGGGGGCGTCAGCGGGGCGTTCTGACTCATAGGGGGGACCGGCTCGGTGGCTTGGGAGGTGTGAAGGCCAGGTTCACATCATCATAAACGGTCCCGTCATGGAAGCGGACGCCCCGACTCCGCTATCCTGTGCCGTCTAGCGGCGAGGATATGGGCATCGAAGGGAGCGCCATTGACTACGACCGAGCCGGAAGCGACGGCCATCGAGACCCAGATCACCGAGGTCCGGCGAGGTGCGGAAGAGGTCCTAGTGGAGTCGGAGCTCCGCGACAAGCTGGTTCGCTCCCAAGAAACTGGGGCTCCCCTGCGGGTCAAGGCGGGGTTCGATCCCACAGCTCCGGATATCCACCTCGGGCATACCGTTCTGCTGCAGAAGCTCAAGACCTTCCAGGACTTCGGCCACCGGGTGTTGTTCCTGATCGGCGATTTCACCGGGCGCATCGGCGATCCCAGCGGGCGTAGCGCCACCCGTCCCGCCCTTACTCCCGAAGAGATCGCGGCCAACGCCGAGACTTACTCCGAGCAGATCTTCCGGGTCCTGGACCCGGAGTGCACCGAGGTCGTATTCAACTCCACCTGGATGGGGGAGATGTCGGCTGCGGACCTGATCCGCCTGAGCTCCCACTACACGGTGGCCCGGATGCTGGAGCGCGATGACTTCCATCAGCGCTTCACCGAAGGCCGTTCCATCGCCATCCACGAGTTCCTGTATCCGCTTATCCAGGGCTACGACTCGGTGGTCCTCGAGGCGGACGTCGAGCTGGGGGGTACCGACCAGCGCTTCAACCTGCTGGTAGGCCGCGAGCTGCAGCGCAGCTACGGGCAGAACCCCCAAGTGATCATGACCCTGCCCATCCTGGAGGGGACCGACGGGGCCCAGAAAATGTCCAAGTCCTTGGGCAACGCCATCGGCATTCGGGAGCCGGCCAAGGAGATCTTCGGCAAGGTCATGTCCGTCTCCGACGAGCTCATGTGGCGCTACTTCGAGGTGGTCTCCGATCGTCCCCTTGCCGAGGTGGAGGAGCTTCAGCGACAGGTGGCGCAGGGGCGCAACCCGAGGGACGTGAAAGTGGAGTTGGCGCGTGAGCTCGTGGGCCGATTCGCCGGCCAGGACCAGGTGGAGGCCGCGCAGGAGGCCTTCGAGCGCCAGTTCCGCCAGCACCAGGCCCCGGAGGACGTGCCGGAGAGGACGGTGCCGGCGGAGGGGCCCCATGGGGTCCGCCTGGGGGCGGCCCTCAAGGCGGCCGAGCTGGTGGGCTCCACCTCCGAGGCCAATCGCATGATCGAGCAGAACGCGGTACGGGTGGAAGGGGAGAAGGAAACGGACCGGGAGCGGGTCCTTCCGCCGGGTGGGCCCTACCTTCTGCAGGTGGGCAAGCACCGCTTCGCTCGGGTTACCGTGGCCTCCGGCTAGGACCGGATGGCTGGGCAGGACCTGCCCCGGTGCGCCCATTGCCCGCCGCGGATCCGGCAAATACCGCTCGGGACCTGTTGACCCGTACGGTGTTCGGGGTAGAATGCCCGCCTTTCACCGATCGGCTGGCTTGCGGCCCATAGCCGCGCCGGCCCTCGATGCTCTTTCACAATTTGGGATGAGGAAGCGTTGTGGGCTCCGAGGCCTTGCGGGATTCCGTGGGGCCGAGGGATCGAGCGCTGGTTCGCGCCGGTCTTCCTTTTGGGGGGCCGGTGGCGCGCTGCCCTTTGGGGTGGCGCGCGGACCGCTTAGCGGCGTGCGATGCGCTCGTGCGCTGGGCATTGGCGGTTTGAACTGGAGAGTTTGATCCTGGCTCAGATTGAACGCTGGCGGCAGGCTTAACACATGCAAGTCGTACGCCTGGGTTTGGCCCTTCGGGGCCATTTGCTGGGCGTGGCGGACGGGTGAGTAACGCGTGGATGACCTGCCCTTCGGTGGGGGATAACCCGGGGAAACTCGGGCTAATACCGCATGCGTCCCATCTTTTCTGGGGGTGGGGGAAAGCGGGCCTCTGTTGCATGCTCGCGCCGAGGGAGGGGTCCGCGTCGGATTAGCTGGTTGGTGGGGTAACGGCCCACCAAGGCGACGATCCGTAGCTGGTCTGAGAGGATGATCAGCCACACTGGGACTGAGACACGGCCCAGACGCCTACGGGCGGCAGCAGTGGGGAATCTTGCACAATGGGGGCAACCCTGATGCAGCCATGCCGCGTGGGTGAAGAAGGCCTTCGGGTTGTAAAGCCCTTTCGGCCGGGAAGACGCCGGCTCGCTCGAACAGGGTGGGCTTGGTGACGTTACCGGCAGAAGCAGCGCCGGCCAACTCCGTGCCAGCAGCCGCGGTAACACGGAGGGCGCGAGCGTTAATCGGAATCACTGGGCGTAAAGGGCACGCAGGCGGCCCGTCAAGTGGGATGTGAAAGCCCCGGGCTCAACCTGGGAATGGCATTCCAAACTGGCGGGCTCGAGTCCGGGAGAGGGAGGTGGAATTCCCCGTGTAGCGGTGAAATGCGTAGATATGGGGAGGAACACCGGTGGCGAAGGCGACCTCCTGGCCCGGCACTGACGCTGAGGTGCGAAAGCGTGGGGAGCGAACGGGATTAGATACCCCGGTAGTCCACGCCGTAAACGATGAGGACTAGGTGTGGGGCGGCGATCCCGCGCCGTGCCGAAGCCAACGCGTTAAGTCCTCCGCCTGGGGAGTACGGCCGCAAGGCTAAAACTCAAAGGAATTGACGGGGGCCCGCACAAGCGGTGGAGCATGTGGTTTAATTCGATGCAACGCGAAGAACCTTACCGGGGCTTGACATCATCCGGGACCCGCTGGAGACAGCGGGGTGCCTTCGGGAGCCGGAGGACAGGTGCTGCATGGCTGTCGTCAGCTCGTGTCGTGAGATGTTGGGTTAAGTCCCGCAACGAGCGCAACCCCTGTCCCTAGTTGCCAGCGGTTTGGCCGGGCACTCTAGGGAGACTGCCGGTGACAAACCGGAGGAAGGTGGGGATGACGTCAAGTCATCATGGCCCTGATGTCCCGGGCGACACACGTGCTACAATGGCCGGTCCAATGGGCGGCGAAGCCGCGAGGTGGAGCGAATCCCCAAAGCCGGTCGTAGTTCGGATGGCAGTCTGCAACTCGACTGCCTGAAGCCGGAATCGCTAGTAATCGCAGATCAGCATGCTGCGGTGAATACGTTCCCGGGCCTTGTACACACCGCCCGTCACACCATGGGAGTGGGCTGTACCAGAAGTCGCTGGCCCAACCCTTCGGGGAGGGTGGCGCCGACGGTATGGCCCACGACTGGGGTGAAGTCGTAACAAGGTAGCCGTAGGGGAACCTGCGGCTGGATTACCTCCTTTCTAAGGAACGCCTTTCGCCGAAAGGTACGCCCCCGCCCGGCGGGTGGGGGCCGGTCCCGGTCCGGCGGGGCCTGTGAGGCCCGGAGCCCACAACCCTTCCTCATCCCGAATCCCTGTTGGGCCTATAGCTCAGCCGGTCAGAGCGCACCCCTGATAAGGGTGAGGTCCCTGGTTCAAATCCAGGTAGGCCCACCATTCGGGGCTGTAGCTCAGTTGGGAGAGCGGCGGCTTTGCAAGCCGCAGGTCGCCGGTTCGAGCCCGGCCAGCTCCACCAGCGTTGGCCCGAGCGGGCGGTTGGTTGCTGATTCGGAGATCCCGGATCAGCGGCGAGCCGCTAGGGCGGCTCGGGGGCTCTTTTACAATTCGGCGATGTCGCGTAGGCAGCGAGCGCGTGGCGCTCGTGCGCCTGGGGTCCGGAGGGGCGCCTGATTGGGGCGTTCGTCCGGGCGATCCGCGCCCCGTTGTTTGGGGTTATAGGGTCAAGCGAATAAGGGCGCACGGTGGATGCCTAGGCGGAGGCAGGCGACGAAGGACGTGGTAGGCTGCGATAAGCCTCGGGGAGCCGCCAACCAGGCTTGGATCCGGGGATGTCCGAATGGGGCAACCCGCCCGGGGGCAACCCCGGGCATCGGCTCCTGAACGCATAGGGAGTCGAGGCCAACCCGGCGAACTGAAATATCTCAGTAGCCGGAGGAAGAGAAAGCAACAGCGATTCCCTCAGTAGCGACGAGCGAACGGGGACCAGGCCAAACCGGCCGGCTTGTCCGGCCGGGGTTGTGGGACTGCTAAGGGGACCTGGAGCGGTAGGCGAAGCGGCTGGAAGGCCGCGGCACAGAGGGCGATCCCCCCGTAGCCGAAACCGCGAAGGGCCGGGCAGGATCCCGAGTAGCGCGGGGCCCGTGGAACCCCGTGTGAAGCCGGGTGGACCATCACCCAAGCCTAAATACTCGCCTCCGACCGATAGTGGACCAGTACCGTGAGGGAAAGGTGAAAAGCACCCCGGAGAGGGGAGTGAAAGAGATCCTGAAACCGTGCGCCTACGAGCAGTGGGAGCCGGTTCGGCCTTCGGGTCGGGTCGGTGACCGCGTACCTTTTGCATAATGGGTCAGCGAGTGATCCTCCGTGGCGAGCTTAAGCCCCGGCTGGGGTGGAGGCGTAGGGAAACCGAGTCTGAACAGGGCGATGGAGTCGCGGGGGGTCGACCCGAAACCGGGTGATCTACCCATGGCCAGGGTGAAGGTGGGGTAATACCCACTGGAGGCCCGAACCCACCGGAGTTGCAAATCCGGGGGATGAGCTGTGGGTCGGAGTGAAAGGCTAATCAAACCCGGAGATAGCTGGTTCTCCCCGAAACCTATTTTGGTAGGGCCTCACGCATTCGCTCCCGGAGGTAGAGCGCTGTTACGGCTAGGGGCCCCTTACCGGGGTTACCAAACCGTGGCAAACTTCGAATGCCGGGAAGCGCGATCGTGGGAGACAGACCGCGGGTGCTAAGGTCCGTGGTCGAGAGGGAAACAGCCCAGACCGCCGGCTAAGGCCCCCAAGCGATGGCTCAGTGGGAAACGAAGTGGGACGGCAGAGACAGCTAGGAGGTTGGCTTAGAAGCAGCCACCCTTGAAAGAAAGCGTAATAGCTCACTAGTCGAGTCGTCCTGCGCGGAAAATATACCGGGGCTAAGCCATCCGCCGACGCCGCGGCTGCACCTTGTGTGCAGGGTAGGGGAGCGTTCCGTAGGCCGTTGAAGGGCGCCCGTGAGGGCGGCTGGAGGCATCGGAAGTGCGAATGCTGACATGAGTAGCCACAAGGGCGGTGAGAATCCGCCCCGCCGGAAGCCCAAGGGTTCCTGCGTCAAGGTCATCTGCGCAGGGTGAGTCGGCCCCTAAGGCGAGGCCGAAAGGCGTAGCCGATGGGAATCCGGTCAACAGTCCGGAACCGCCGGCGATTGCGATGGGGGGACGAAGGAGGGTAGCCCAGCCGGGCGCTGGTTGTCCCGGTTCAAGCGTGTAGGTCGGTCCCGTAGGCAAATCCGCGGGGCCAGGGCTGAGGCGCGAGCACGAGCCCCTACGGGGGCGAAGTGGGTGACCCCCGACTTCCCGGAAAAGCCTCTAAGCACCAGATCGTTGGCGACCGTACCCGAAACCGACACCGGTGGGCAGGGCGAGTATCCCCAGGCGAGCGAGCGAACTCGGGTGAAGGAATTCGGCAAAATGGCCCCGTAACTTCGGGAGAAGGGGTGCCCTCAGTACGTGAAGATCCGCGCGATCGGAGCGGAACGGGGCCGCAGTGACCAGGGGGCTGCGACTGTTTACTAAAAACACAGGTCTCTGCAAAGGCGCAAGCCGATGTATAGGGACTGACGCCTGCCCGGTGCCGGAAGGTTAAGGGCGCCCGTTAGCTTCGAGCGAAGCGGGCCACCGAAGCCCCGGTAAACGGCGGCCGTAACTATAACGGTCCTAAGGTAGCGAAATTCCTTGTCGGGTAAGTTCCGACCTGCACGAATGGCGCAACGACGGCCCCCCTGTCTCCACCCGAGACTCGGCGAAATTGAACTCGCTGTGAAGATGCGGCGTACCCGCGGCAAGACGGAAAGACCCCGTGGACCTTTACTACAGCCTCCCACTGAGCACGGAGGCGGTGTGTGTAGGATAGGTGGGAGGCGGGGAAGCGGTCGCGCTAGCGGCCGTGGAGCCATCCTTGAAATACCACCCTCATCGTCTCTGTGCTCTAACCGCGGCCCGTGAACCGGGTCCGGGACCGTAGGAGGTGGGTAGTTTGACTGGGGCGGTCTCCTCCCAAACGGTAACGGAGGAGCGCGATAGGTGCCCTCAGCGCGGTCGGAAATCGCGCAGTGCGTGCAAAGGCAGAAGGGCGCTAGACTGCGAGACGGACAGGTCGAGCAGGTGCGAAAGCAGGCCTTAGTGATCCGGCGGTTCCGCATGGAAGGGCCGTCGCTCAACGGATAAAAGGTACCCCGGGGATAACAGGCTAATTCCGCCCAAGAGTTCACATCGACGGCGGAGTTTGGCACCTCGATGTCGGCTCATCGCATCCTGGGGCTGAAGCGGGTCCCAAGGGTATGGCTGTTCGCCATTTAAAGCGGTACGCGAGCTGGGTTTAGAACGTCGTGAGACAGTTCGGTCCCTATCTGCCGCGGGCGTTGGAGACTTGCGGGGAGCTGCTCCTAGTACGAGAGGACCGGAGTGGACGTACCTCTGGTGCACCGGTTGTCCCGCCAGGGGCATGGCCGGGTAGCTACGTACGGATGGGATAACCGCTGAAAGCATCTAAGCGGGAAGCCCGCCCCAAGATGAGGTCTCCCGAGGCGCAAGCCTCCCGAAGGTCCGTGGAAGACGACCACGTGGATAGGCCGGCGGTGGACGCGGGGCAACCCGTGCAGCCGACCGGTACTAATCGACCGAGCGGCTTGACCCTATAACACCCAAGCGACGGAGCCCCCGGCGCACCGGGCGCCGCCGCCGCGGCCGAACGCGACCTCGCCGAATGCCGAGCCCCAGTTTTTTGGTTTGCCTGGTGGCCACAGCCCGCGGGACCCACCCGATCCCATTCCGAACTCGGAAGTGAAAACGCGGCACGCCGATGATAGTGCGGGGCCTCCCCGTGCGAAAGTAGGTCACCGCCAGGCATTTCTCCCAAGCCCCCGACCCGCCCGGCCGGGGGCTTTTTGTATGTCACCCCCCAGCCCCGGCCGAAGCCCCCAAAATGCCAAGGCGGCCACGGATCGCCGGGCCCCGAAGCCGGGGTCGCTCCCCGCCGGAGGAGCCCCTCGGCCGTCTGAGCGTTTCCGGGGCTGGCTACGAGGAAGGCTTTCCTCCCGCAAAGGATCCCGCCAACCCGGTAGAATGGGGATTGGTTCGCCCTTGGCGGGTAGTATTGACCCCGCCCCTTCCGGTTTGGGGAGCATCCGTGCCCGAGTCCCAACCCATTTTTGATGCCCAGGGTCTGCAAGGAGCCCTGGTGCGGGCCGGAGCTCGCCCGGGCCCCGTGCGCGTGCTGGAAACCGTGGATTCCACCAACGAGGAGCTTCGTCGCTGGGGCCAGGTCGGGGCTGGGGATTGGGCCTTGGTGCTGGCGGAGCGGCAGACCGCTGGACGAGGTCGACGCGGACGGAGGTGGTCCTCGCCACCGGGGGGCAATCTCTACCTGAGCATGTTGCCGCCCAAGCCGGCTACTCCCAGCACCGCTTCGCGGATCCCCCTGCTCGCGGCGGTGGCCACTGCCGAGGCGCTGGAAGCCGAAGGGGCGGCCGTGGGGCTCAAGTGGCCCAATGACCTTTTGGGTCCCTCGGGTGCCAAGCTGGGCGGGATCCTGGTGGAAGCGATCGGCATCAGCTCGCCTTCGGTGATCATCGGCGTTGGCCTCAACGTCAAGGTCCCGAGCGGGGAGCTGGCGGAAGGCGCCGCCTCCCTCCAGGAAGAGTCCGGCGGGAATGGGGACCGGCTCCGGCTCGCTGCCCGGATCGTTGCGGGTGTCCAGGCGTGGTGGCAGGAGCTGTCCCGGAAAGGTTTCTCCCCGGTGGCTACCGCCTGGGCGCAGCGCGCTCTTTGGCTGGGGCAACGGGTGCGGGTGATGTGTCCCTCCCAAACCCTCGTCGGCGAGATGCGGGGAATCGATGAGCAGGGATGCCTGCGGCTGGCCACCAGGGAAGGGGAGCGCACCGTGGCCAACGGCGAGCTGAGCTTGCGCCTGGAGGAGGGGCCCGGGTGAGCGCATGGATCCTGGCCGTGGATGCCGGCAATACCGTGACCCGGCTGGCGGCAGTGGCCGATGGCGAGGTGGTAGCCCTTGCGCGCTGGCCAACGGGAGCCGAAGGGGCAAGCTCGGGCCTCGGTCGCCTGGTCGATCGTCTGGTGGTCCGCCAAGGCGGGATGCCGGAGGCGGTCGGAATCGCCTGTGTCGTTCCAGGGCTAGCTAAGGCCATCGAGGGGGCCGTGGCACGAACCGAGGCCCGGCTTGTCCACGTCGGGCCGCGGACTTCGGTGGATCTGGCTATCGCCTACCGCCCTCCCGAGGATCTGGGGCCGGACCGCCTGGCCAACGCGGTAGCCGCCCGGCAGCGCTTTGGCGTTCCGTGCATCGCCGTGGACCTCGGAACCGCGCTGAGCGTCGAGGTGCTGGACGGCGCCGGGGCCCTCCGGGGAGGAGCCCTCTTCCCGGGGCTGGAGGCCGCGGGACGGGCCCTGAGTGATGCCACCGCACAGGTGATCTATTCCGGGAGCGGCCCCGCAAAATCGGCGCTCGGAGATGCCACCGATTCCGCCATAGCGGCCGGCCTGAGCTACGGTTTCCCGGGAGCGATCGATGCGATTTTGGAGCGGGTGCGGTCCGAGCTCGGCTCCCAGGCCCCGGCGGTGCTGACCGGGGGCGGGGTCCGTGGGCTTCCTGTCTTGCCCGGGGGGATCCAGGTCTGGGATCCCCACCTGACCCTCCGGGGGATTGCCCTCCTTACCGCCTCCGCCGTTGAGGACTAGGACAATCGCTGACGGTTGGCGGGGCTCTGGATAGCCCCGGCCATGGGGGCCGTTAAGGGCGGTGGCGGAGGCTGCCCCACCGGGGGCCGACCGGTGGCGTTGGCGAGGAAATGTTGACATTAATCCCGGGAATCGGTAGCTTTAGCCGCTTCCCGTCGCTGGAGGGGTACCCAAGCGGCCAAAGGGAGCAGACTGTAAATCTGCCGGCTTACGCCTTCGGGGGTTCGAATCCTCCCCCCTCCACCAGAACCGGCGCTGGCCCGCCTGTGGGAAGGTGGCAGACCGGATCCGGGCGAGTATCCGGCAGGTCGGCCCTCCCGGACCGCGGCGGGCCGCATTGCCTGTTGCCCACGTAGCTCAGTCGGTAGAGCACACCCTTGGTAAGGGTGAGGTCCCTGGTTCGAGTCCGGGCGTGGGCACCACCTCTCTTTACGATCGATCGCCGCACCGGCCTGGAAGGGGAGTCCGTCGATGTCCAAGGAGAAGTTTGAGCGTACGAAGCCGCATGTAAACGTGGGCACGATTGGCCATGTGGATCATGGGAAGACGACGTTGACGGCTGCGATGACGAAGGTGCTTTCGTCGGAGTACGGGGGGGAGAGCCGTGAGTTC
>JAHEOG010000194.1 GCA_018609925.1 Gammaproteobacteria bacterium | reverse complement strand
GTCCGGGCGGGGGCCGATCCCGACTACGGCGTCACCACCGTGGTGGCTGCCCTGCTCACCTTTGCCCTGGGCGCTCTGGCAGTTACCGGCCACACCAGCATCGCCGGCGCCGGGGCCGTCATTACCGCTTTCCTGCTCCGGCTCAAGCCGGTCCTCCACGCCTGGATCCGCCGGCTCACAGAGGAAGAGCTGCTGGCGGTCCTCAAGCTGGCGCTGATCTCGGTGGTCATCCTGCCGATCCTGCCCAACCGGGGCTTGGGTCCTTGGCAGGCGATCAACCCCTATGCCCTCTGGTGGCTGGTTGTGCTCATCGTAGCCATTTCCTTCGTGGGCTATTTCGCCATGAAGGTTCTGGGCCCGAGCCGAGGGATCCCGGTCACCGCCCTCTTCGGGGGACTCAGCTCATCCACCGCTACCACCCTCAGCCTGGCCCGGCTGACCGGAGGCGGGGCCGCACCCCGGCGCCTACTGGCCGCCGGGATCGTCATTGCGGCTGCCACCATGTTCCCCCGCATCCTGTTGGAGGTGGCAGTGGTCAATGCGGGGCTCCTGCCCCGGCTGACTCCAGCCCTGGTAACCATGACCATTCTGGGAGCCGCCGGGGCCACCCTCCTGTGGTGGTGGGCCCCCCGGACGCAGGCGGAAGAGGAGGTGGACCTGCGCAATCCCTTCGAGCTCCGGCCCGCCCTCCAGTTCGGGGCCCTTCTAGCCGGGATCATGCTCCTCGCGGAAGGGGCCCAAGTCTGGTTCGGGGAGTCCGGAATCTACATTTTGGCGGGGCTTTCCGGGCTAACCGACGTGGACGCCATCACCCTTTCCCTGGCCCGTATGGCGGAAAAGGGCCTTGCTGGCGAGACGGCCTCGGGGGGAGTGGTCCTGGCCGCTGGGGTCAATACCGCGGTGAAGGGGGTATTAACAACGGTGGTGGCAGGACCGCGGATGGGGCTCCTCGTAATGGGCACCCTTACTGTGGTGCTGCTGGGCGGCGGGGGGACGTGGTACCTGTTGTAATACGGGACTCCCGGTCAGGAAGCCTATTCCTGGCCCCGATCGGAAGCCGCTGAGCGCCGCGGCCCATTGCCCTCGCCGGAGACCGGGGGCGAGCCCCCGGCTCCCTGCTCATCGTCACCGCTCAGCCCCAGCACCTCGTCGATCTCCTCGGCTTCCAGGGTCTCACGCTGCAACAGGGCCTCAGCCAACCGGTCCAGGCGGTCGCGGTACTCGGTGAGGATCCCTTCGGCCCGCTCCTCCTGCTCCGCAATGAGGTCATGGACCTCCTCATCGATGACCTGGGCGGTGTGCTCGCTGTAGTCTCGGGCCTGAGCCATCTCCCGGCCCAGAAAGACATGCTCCTCGCCCTCCTCGAAGGCCACCGGGCCGAGGCGCTCGCTCATGCCCCATTGGGTAACCATCTGACGGGCCAGGCGGGTGACCTGCTTAAGGTCGTCGTGGGCGCCGGTGGAGAAATCGCCGAAGCGCACCTTTTCGGCCACTCGTCCCCCCAGCATGACGGCGACGCGGGCCCGGAGGTAGGCCACGGTGTAGTTGTAGCGATCCTCCTCGGGCACCTGCTCGGTGGCGCCCAGGGCCTGCCCCCGGGGGATGATGGTGACCTTCTTGAGGGGGTCCGTCTCCCCGATCAGCCGAGCAACGATGGTGTGGCCCGACTCGTGGTAGGCGATGCGACGCTTTTCCTCCTCCTCCAACAGGTCCTCGCGCTCGCTGCCGAAGAGGATCTTGTCCCGGGCCTTGTCGAAATCCTCGGCATCGACGCGATCCTTCTTTTCCCGGGCGGCGAACAGGGCCGCTTCGTTCACCAGGTTCTCCAGATCGGCCCCGGAAAAACCGACCGTCCGGGCGGCGACGGACTGCAGGTCCACATCCTGCGCCAGCGGCACGGGCCGGGTATGCACCCGGAGGATCTTCTCGCGCGCCGCCTTTGGCGGGCGCTCCAGCGTGACCTTGCGGTCGAATCGGCCCGGACGGAGAAGGGCCGAGTCCAGCACGTCGGGGCGATTGGTGGCGGCGATCACAACCACCGACTCGTCGGACTCGAAACCGTCCAGCTCCGCCAGGATCTGATTCAGCGTCTGCTCCCGCTCGTCATGGCCACCGCCGAGACCGGCCCCCCGCTGACGGCCCACCGCATCGATCTCGTCGATGAATATGATGGCCGGTGCCTCTTTCTTGGCCTCGTCGAACATGTCGCGAACCCGTGAGGCACCCACTCCGACGAACATCTCCACGAACTGGGAGCCCGAGATGGAGAAGAACGGGACCCCAGCCTCCCCCGCTACGGCCTTGGCCATCAGGGTCTTCCCGGTTCCGGGAGGCCCCATGAGAAGGACACCGCGCGGGATCTCGGCTCCCAGCTGGCGGAACCGGTCCGGCTCCTTGAGGTAGTCCACCAGTTCCTGGAGGTCCTGCTTGGCATTCTCCGAGCCCGCGACATCCTCGAAGGTGGTGGCACTATCGCTCTTCTCGTAGCGCTTGGCCTTGGACTTGGTGAAACCGGTGAGCTGGGACCCCATGCCGCCAAGCTGGTTCTGGACCCGCCTGCTGGCGTACCAGAGGAGGCCGATGAGCACGACCAGGGGGAGGAGCCCGACCAGCAGCGGCCCCAGCCAGGACTCCCCCTCGGCGACCGCCTTGACCTCCACGCCGTTCTCCTCCAACAGGACCATAAGCTCCGGATCCTCGAAGGATGGCCGGGTGGTCTGGAAGCGCTGGGGAGTGGGTGACTGTTCGTTAAGGGCGTCGGTGACGGGCTGGGTCCCGGAGCGGAAGCGACCTGTTATCTCCTGACCTGTAACTGTGACCTCGGCGACCGTGCCAGCGCGGACCTCTTCCTTGAACTGGGTATAGGAGAGGGAGGCGGTGGGGCCCTGACCTGTGGAAGCTACCCAGAGGGAATAGGCGAACAGGAGGCCCAGCACCACGAGCCAACCCCAGGGACCCCACTGGCCGTACATGGGCCATCGGCCCTGAGAAGGTGGACCTTTCGCATCCTCTGGCTTGCCGGATTCGGCCATGCTGTCCTCTAGAGGCTGGACCCCCGGAGGGGAGCCAAGCAAGCGGGCCTTGGCCCGGTTCGGGGCGAAGCTCCCGGGGCCAAGCAACCCCCTTTCCCAGAAGCCGATTGCTGGGGAAGCGTCTCCCGTTCCCTATTTGGGTCGCAGGAGCCCCTTTTTCAAGGCACTGCGGGGTCCTGGGTAAGGGCAAAGTCCCAACCCGGGCACCCCCGCGCTAGGTCTGGCGCAACAGCTCCTTCAGAAGTAACCCGTCCCGTGCCGCATAGCCGGCTTCGTCGTTATCGAAGAAGAGGTAGGCGTCCAGCCCCCGCTCGGCCCATTCCCGGAGCTGCCTCGCCCATCCTTCCAGGGCCTCGCTCCCGTAATCGCCGGAGTATCCAGCCTCCGGCCCGTGGAGCCGGACATAGGCGAAATCGGCGGTGACGGTCACCGGCGAGGCCCACTCACCCAGCTCATAGACACACAGGGCCGCCCCATACTCCTCCAGGAGCGCAAGGGCTTCCGAGGCGAACCAGCTTTCGTCCCGGAATTCGAAGGTGTAACGGGGTCCTTGAGGCAGGGCCTGCAAGAACGAGCGCAACCGCTCGGTATCGACGCCCCAGTTGGGTGGCAGCTGGAAGAGCACCGGACCAAGCTGCTCGCCAAGGAGGCTTGCGCGCTGCCAGAACTTGTCCAGGCCGGCTCCCGGATCCTTGAGCTTCTTCATGTGCGTGATATAGCGGCTCGCTTTGACGGCGAACTCGAACTCCTCCGGGACCGAGTCCCGCCACCCCGCAACGGTCTCCTCCTTGGGTAGACCATAGAAGAAGCTATTTACCTCCACGGTCTCAAATGAGCCCGCGTAATACTCCAGGAAGGATCTCTTGGGGATCTCTTGAGGATAGAACGGACCCTTCCAGTGAGGGTACTGCCAGCCGGAGGTCCCTATGCGGATCTGCTGGATATCGGTCAAGGCCCTTTTCCCCCGGACCAGCCCGTTCGTGCTCTCTCATCCCATCCCAAAGGGGCAAAGGGTAGATTGCAACCCCGACCCGGACCTTCAGGGATCTGCCGGAACGTCCTCCTGGACAGGGCACCCCTTCGAAAACCGGCGGTTCTAGAAGATTGCAGTGGCCGGACCGGGGAACCCGAACGCACAGCCACCATCTAAAATAAAAAGGGTGGTAGAGCTTTTTGTTTGGCTTCTGCAATTGAGGTCTGGGCATTGTTGTTACACTTTGGGGAATACGCGGGCCCCGTTGGGTCCAAGGGAACCGGAAAAACCAACGTTGTTTTCCAAGGGAAAGGCGAAGCCCATATGCAGGCAGGGAAAGTTGACAGGCCCGGGCAAAGCCCGGCTCCGCTTGCCTAAAAAAACGGATCCACGAAAGGGATGGGGGCTCTGAACAAACCCACGCCAGGGGAATGCCGGCCATGCGAAGGACGATGCAGCTATTCGCGGACCTAGAGGTGGACAATATCGGGGATCCGGAGATCCAGCGCCTATTGGAGCAGCTCCGGGAGAAGGGAGGCCAAAGCGAGGCCCGGACCACGGTGGAAACGGAGGGCGATGTGATCCACCTGGGCGCGGAATACTCGGGAAGCGACCCGGATTACACCGACTGGCTTTTCCAGGTCCTTAGCCAGCTCGTCAGGCATACCGAGGCGCCCTCCCTGGAGTGCCAGGTCTGCAATGCCTGTGGGGACTGGTGGAGCGAGCGGATCTATCCGGCTGCCTGACGGTCCCTAATCGCCTGTCCCCTCAATGGGGCCCGGGCCGCGGGCAGGCTCTGCCCGGGAATCGGCCCCCACTCCCTCCCGACGGTGGAGTCCCTGACGAATCGTCCCATTGGACCGGCCTACGCCCGCAAAGGGTCCTAGCCCCATCCCGATTCTCAGCCCCCTCCCCATCGTCGATCCCATCGTGAAACGGCTGGAATGGTACGGCCACCGGCCAGCCTGCCAATTTCTCAGGTCCTTCCCGGGGTTCGCCGGGCTCCGCCAAGCCTCACTTGGGTGCGAAGTCCATTCCGCCGGGAAAAGCTTGGCGCCGGGGAAAAGGCTGGCCGCCCCCGACCAGAGCCCGAACCGATGCCATTCGGTTCTTTGAGGCAGGGGCCTACTTGTCCAGCTTCCGCAGCAGCTTCTCCTTGTAGGCTTGCTCTGCTTTCAGGTAGGTGTTCCGGCCCCGACCCAGATTGATCCGTTCCACCAGGACTTCCAGGCGGGCCCGGGCCTGGCGATGGGCTTCCGAGCCGGTCTCCACTCGGGCCAGCAGGTCCTCGATCTCCCGGATCTCGGCGTTGGGCCCGAGCTCTGGCGGCAAGTGCCCGGAGTTCTTGAGCAGTCGGTAGGCCGTGCGCAGCTCCGCGGGAACCATGGAGTCGTCATCGAACTCCAGGGGTCGCCCCTGTCCCGGCAGGTCGTCAAAGGCGCCTTCCTCCATGGCCTCCTGGATGCGCTGCTCGGCAAGCTTTTGGAACAGCAGCATGATCCCTCCCCTGGCATGGGATCGAGCGGGACTTTCCTGTATGGTAGGCGCCGCCTCGGGGCTCTTCCCCATTATAGCCCCCCGGGCTCGCGACGAAATCCCATCTGGCCGAGTTTCCCTTGGGAGGTACCCTATTTCCGAAGGCGCTCTCCTAAGCGCCCGAGGCCTGCGGTTGACCCAGCCGTCCTTGGGTCCCATCCGTTTGGACCTGTTTTCGGGGGAGATCCTGTTCCTGGCCGGGGTCAGCGGCAGCGGCAAGAGCCGGCTGCTCCGGGTGCTGGCGGATCTGGACCCCCCGGAAGAAGGGGAGGTCTACTTGGAGGATCACCCCCGTACGGAGATTCCCCCCACCCTCTACCGACGCCGCGTCGGCTTCCTGCCCGCAAGTCCTCAGCTCGGCCCCG
>JAHEOG010000193.1 GCA_018609925.1 Gammaproteobacteria bacterium | reverse complement strand
TTTCCGTATACGTCGGGAGGAGCTTACGAAGGGATAGCCACAGGAAGGGTTAACCTGATTGGGTTCCGTTTTGGGTTCCGGATGGCGTGCGCAGGCAGAGGACCCCCTGGGAATGCCTGAAAACCAATGGGAAAGAAAACCCTTTATTCCCAAATAGTTTTGATACCGGGAGGAACCTTCTGGGAGTTCATGGGAAGGGAATTTAGCTCCCTCTTAATCAGCGGGTCGCAGGTTCGAATCCTGCACGGCCCACCATCTAGTTCAAGGTCTTACGCCGATCGGCGTAAGACCTTTTTTTATTGGGGTAAACTGTGGGGTGAACTCCCGCAGGTTACCACCCAGTTTTGGCCCCCCTCGGCTAGGTTTTTGTCCCCCCGGAACACCTGCTCCATGACCAGAGCACCAATCTCGGTGTGGGGCAGGCTCCGCCACCCTTGCCTGTGCGGCCCTTGGTAGCCACCCTTCCCCAAAAAGGGGGTGCCCATGGCCTGGAACGAGATCATGACCTCCACCCACTCCGCGCTCGCAAGGGCGGAATGGGCCCTTGAGCCGGACACCCCGCAGATGGCCACCCAGGAACTGCGTACCGCACGGTCCGGGACCACCAAGGAAAGCGCGAGCGCATGATTAACTGCCAACTAATTCCACTTGGGCAGCTTCAACCTCTAATCGGCCAAAGCCGGGTATGGGACCTTACCCACATAATTTCGGAAAGCGCCAATTATGTAAGCGGTCAAGGAAATCGAGGGGTCTGATTGATTCGTCTTTTTGAGTACATTCGCTCCCGGCTCGGGGCCAAGGTGATAGCCGCCTTCCTCGCCGCCTTGGCGATCGCCGCCGTCGTGCAGATCATCGTGACCTTCCAATTCGGCCATTCCATAGCCGAGCAGGCGGCCAGCGAGAGCAGTGAAGCCCTGCGGGCCCGGGCGCGAGCCACCCTGGAGCGTTTGACCAGCGAACAGGCCCACCGCTATAACCAAATCTTCTCCGAGGCCGGCAATCGCAGCCGGATGCTGGCCTGGCAGGCGGGGCACCATCTCACGACGGAATCGGAATCCGACCCCGCCTTCCCCCTGGACCTGCGCTGGCGATCCGACAAGGCCTTCCACTTCAACGGCCCCGACGCCCCCATCTCCCTGCTGCATTGGGGGGATGCGGCCGTCACCGCCCCAGCCCGGCAGCAAATGCACGCCCTCACCCATCTGGATACGCCCCTGAACCGGGCCCAGGCGGAGATCCAAGGGGCCGACGCCGCCTGGATCCTTACCGACAAGCGGGTCGGGGCTTACGCCCCTAACCGCCCCGGCATCGAGGCCACGGCCCCGGCCGACGAGGCTGCCATGCTTGAAAGCCGATCCTACCGTACGGGCAACGCCGCCCCGGGCCAAACCCGCTGGACCGAGGTCTACGAAGACGTAGCCGGGACCGGGCCCATAATCACCGCGGCCACGCCCATTTACGGCCCCGACAACAAGGCCTTCCTCGGCGTGGCCGGCCTCGACCTCACCATCCGAAGCACGGTCAATCGCGTCCTGACCCAGGACCCCCTCGGCATCGATCCGCCCGCCGACGCCAACGGCCCGCCGGCGGAGATGAGCTTCCTCATGGACGACCGCACGCGCCCGGTGGCCTTGCCCGTGGACAACCGCTCGCTTCTGGGCTTGCCGGCCAACACGGAGCCGGGCCCCGGCGAAGCACTGCGCGAGGCGCCCCTCGCCGAGGCGGGGCCTGCCGATCTGCGCCGGGCGGCCCGCCGTGCGGTGGAAAACGATCACCTCCTCGTCGACGACATTAATCTGGACGGCGAGACTTACATGGTCGCCTTCCACACCATCCCGGCCACCGACTGGGTAATGGCCAATGTGGTGGCCGAGAAGGCCCTGCTAAGCTCGGTGGCCATCACCCGGGAGGCGATCGGGCAACGGGTGGGATCGATGACGGTCATCCTTGCCGTTGTCGGGGCGGGTCTGATGCTGCTCATGGCCACGGGCCTCATGGTCTATTTCCGGCGGGCGTTCCTGCGGCCCCTGGGCCGCCTTGCCGAGGCCACCGAGCGCATGGGGTCGGGGCAATACCGGGTCGAGCTGCCCGTGCGCGGCGAAGACGAGCTGGCCCGGGTCAGTCAGAGCTTCAACGAGCTCTCCGATCGCCTTGCGGACCTCTTCGAGGACTTGGAGCAGCGGGTGCGAGCGCGCACCCGCGAGGCCGAATCCGCCCGCGACTACTTCCGCTCCATCCTGGACAGCTCGCCGGTGGGCATCGCCTTTCTCGACGGCGACCGGCGCATCCAGCAGGTGAACCCGGCCTTGGAGGAGCTCTTCGGTCGCGAAGCCGACGATATCCTTGGGCGGAGCGCCGGTTTCTTCTATCAGGACCCCTCCGAGTTCGAGCGCGTGGGGCTCGAGGCCTACCCCACCCTGCAAGCGGGCGGCATTTTCCGCACCGTGGTCACCCTGGAGGGAGCCGAGGGGAAAGCGCTGACCGTCTCAATCCTCGGCCAGGCCGTGAACCCCAACGCCCTGGAAGAGGGCTATATCTGGGTGCTCCAGGACATCACCGAGCAGCGAAACCGTGAGCGCACTCTGCAAATGTACAAGGCGGTGTTCGAGAGCTCGCGGGATGCGGTCACTCTCACCACCGAAAACGGCTACCTGGATTGCAACCCCGCCGCGTTGACCCTTTACGAGGTTCCGGACCGGGCCACGTTCACTCGATACTACACGCCGGCAAAATTGTCGCCACCATATCAACCGGATGGTCGGCCATCGGAGGAGGCCGCCCAGGCGTATATTCAACAGGCCTTCGAGCAAGGCCAGGCCTTCTTCGAGTGGGAACATCGCAGCACAAGCGGCCATACCTTCCCCACCGAGATCCTATTCAGCCGGGTGGATTTGGAGGAAGGGCCGATACTGCAAGCCGTAATGCGCGATATCTCCGAGCAAAAGGCGGCCTTCGAAAAGATCCGCCGGGCTCGCGACCGGGCCGAGACCTATTTCGAGCAGGTGCGCGTGATGATGCTGGTCCTGGATACCAACGGCCGGGTCACCGCCATCAACCAGCGCGGCTGCGAGGTCCTCGGCCTGGAGCGGGAAGCCGTGCTGGGCAGCGACTGGATCACCCGTTTCGTCCGGGGTGGCGAGCTCGACCACATTGCCCAGATCTTCGATGACCTGAAGACGGGCCGGGAGGGGGTACCCGACTACCCCGACTACCACGAGCACGAGATCCTCACCGCCAGCGGCGAGAGGCGGTTTGTCGCCTTCCACAACACAATGCTCTACGACACCAGGGGGGGCATCGAGGGCATCCTCGCCTCGGGCGAGGACGTCACCCATCGCCGCGAGTTGGAAGCGGAGCAACGCCTGCTGGCCACTGCCTTCCAGACCAGCCAGGCCCTGATGATCACGGACCCCAGCGGGACCATCGAGCGCGTCAACGCTGCCTTTACCCAAATCACCGGCTACGAGCCCGCCGAGGCTATCGGTGCCAATCCGAAAATCCTGGCCTCCGGCGAGCATGACGCCGCGTTCTATGCCGCCTTGTGGCGCCAGCTCAATGAACAGGACCATTGGGAGGGCGAGATCTGGAATCGGCGCAAAAACGGCGAGATCTACCCGCAGTGGGAATCAATTACCGCCGTACGCGACGAGCAAGGGAAAGTGGCCCGCTATGTGGCCGTGTTCCACGAAATCACCGAGCAAAAGCGATTGGAAGCGGAGCTGGCGCGCCTCGCCACCCACGACTCGCTCACCGATCTCTACAACCGCGCCAAGCTCTACGAATTGCTGGAGCAGGCTCGGAGGGAGTGCAACCGCTACGGCACGCCCTTCTCGGTGATCCTGTTCGATATCGACCACTTCAAGGCCGTCAACGACCGTTACGGCCATCAGGCCGGGGACGAGGTGCTGCGCGAGCTTGCGCGCCGAGTGAACAGCGCCCTGCGCGAGCCCGATGCCGTGGGCCGCTGGGGAGGTGAAGAGTTCCTTGTGCTGGCGACCCATACCGGGGCCAGGGGGGCTGCCGAGCTGGCGGAACGGTTGCGGCAAATCGTGGCGCGAACCCCCTTCGAGGGCGTGGGGTCGGTGACCATCAGCCTGGGGGTGGCCCCCTACGAGGCGGGCGAGACGGTGGAGGAGCTTGAGGGTCGGGTCGACGAGGCCCTCTACACCGCCAAGGAGGCCGGCCGTGATCGGGTCGTCGTGGCGGAACCTTCAACCCGCAAGGCGTAGCCACGGGCGTGACGCTGGGGCAGAAGGCAGGTGTAGAGGTCGGAATCACGCATCGGTTACCTCGGGGTGTTGGACGGGGTTACCCACACGGAATCGTGAAGCGCCAGAAAATAGGATGTTCCCGAACCGTCGGGGGGGAGGGGCGTGAGCCGCCCGGGTAGCCAATCCGCCCTGGGTTCAAAGGGCGTTGTAGGTGAACTTCTGGCCGCCGACCGATGCCTCGTACATGAGGCCGCCCTGACTCATGGTGAATATGGCAACGCCGTGTCGGTAGCGGGCGTTGGCGGCGACGCCTTCTTTGGCGGCGACCGCTGAGGCCTGGGCACTTAGCTCGAAGTCGCCCTCCTGGAAGTCCTCGAAGGCCTCGGCGTCCTCAAAGAAGATCACCTCGGAAAAGACCTTGCCGCCCAATTGGAATCCGATCGTGGCCTGAGACAGGCTGCTGCGGGCCACCTTCCGGCCGTCGCGGTACACGAGCCCCTTGCCGTGCGCGCCGCCGATGCCCGCTCCGCCCTTCTTCACCCGGGGGAACAGCACGTAGGCATACGAGTCCTCGAACATTTCCTGCATGGTCGGGTCGCGCTCGATGAACTTCGTCCGCGCATCTTCTGTCTTGTCCTCGAGCGTTTTGTCGGCAAGTGCATCGGAAAACGGAAAGGCGATCGCGGCCAGCAAGCCGATCGCAACGAAACGTGTGAGCCCGTAGCCCCTCATACCTTGTCCTCCATTTCTGTGCGGCTGGGAGGCGCGGAAGTGCCTCTCGTCCGGGTTGTCCCCCTTAACGAATCGGTAAAAAGTGGGTGCCTATTGCCCTTTGGACGGCAGGGGCCGCAACGGATTCCTGCTCGATTTGTCCTTGGTGAGCTACGAAGCCAAGACAGGTTGCTAATCGGCGCCGCGACGGTGCAGTGACTACCCCCCGTTTTCCCCGTCCCCGAAATGACCAATATACAGAGGCCATCCCGGTGGTAGAAACATTCCCTTAGATTAAGGGATCGGACCATCAGTCCGGACCAGCTTTCAGTAGGCGATAGAGGTGTTCAACCACGTTGGGGTTGCCCCGGTGGTTGAACCGGAATTCCATCTCCCGCATGAACAGCCGGAAGTTTCTTTTGTAGCCGCCGTGGTAAAGCTTGAGGCGGCGCTTGGCGAAGGACCAGAAGTTCTCGATCCCGTTTATGTGGGCCCGGCCATCGCCAAAGGCCTGGCCGTGGTCAATTCGAACATGGTGGAAGCCCTCCACGTCGAGGCGGTCATACGCTCGGAAGCTGTCCGAATAGACCCAGGATTGGGGCTGCACGTGGCTTTTGATGGCGCCTTGCAGGTTGGCCCGGTCAACGCGTTCGGGGAACACCACCCGGACCTCGCCGCCGCGCTTGAGCAGCCCGAACACCGGAATCTTGCCGGCGGCCCCGCGGCCCCGTTTGCCCTTGCGGACACCGCCGAAGTAGGACTCGTCCACTTCGACTTCGCCGCCGATCTGGGCCAGGGCCTGCCGGCTTTCTTCGGCGATGGCCTCTCGCAGGCGGCGGAAATGCGCCTGGACGGTCTTGCGGTTCAGTCCCAGATCCCGCGCCACCCGCTCGGCAGGCACCATGAGCCAGAACAGACGGGCCAGCTCCCGCAAGGTGGCCTCGTCCAGCTTGCCGGTTCGCCGCCGCGGGGTGAACTTCTTGCCACACCGACGGCACTTGCGGCGCCCGTCTCCAAGTCGGTAGCTCCCTCGGGCGCCGCAGCTGGGGCAGGTGATATGACGACTGCCCCGTGTCACATGGGACGGGGGTGAATTGTGACTTCCCGGCCCCGCTTTAACTGACTGATTCTGAGCCATCAGGAAACCCTAACAGGGTCCTACCTGATGGTCCGATCCCTAGATTAATTGGAATCCCCCGCCTAGGGTGGTGGGTATCGGGCCTTACGACTTTCGGAAGGGTCGGTCGTCCGAACCTCTTCGTCGGCTTCGGAGATCCAATTACAGGATCCCGACCATGAAAACCCGGCAGCCCGGAAAGATCGAAATCGGGAAGCTGCCGAAGAGCGGCATGTGGATGCCATTTGGTGAGCCCCCTTTATTCCTTGGACACCCCTTTATTAGGTAGAAGTGTGATCCAAGGAGGTTTGGATGTCGGAATTGGAGCGGTGGACGGCCAAGCGCAAGCAGGAGGTCGACGCTGCCGCGCCGCCCCGTAACCTATAGAAGGGCGAAACGGAGTCGGGGTGGTGCTCCGGCTGTTGCAGGGTGAGTCCCTGGACGAGCTGGCCCGGGAGACGGAGCAAACGGCTGCTGTGCTCTCGGAGTGGCGCGGCACTTTTTGGAGAGCCAATCATCGGGTCCTTCCTCGGAGGAGCGGTCGCGTCCGGGCCCGCCGCCGCAGGTGTTGGACGCTGAGCTGGTGGCCGTGATGGGATCCATCCTGGCCGAGATGGAGGCGCTGGAGCTGCGCGGCGAGGGCTACCGCAAGGCCTGGGCTCGGTTGCGGGCGCGAGGCTACGCCGTGGGCATGGAGCGGATCCGGCGCCTGATACGTGAATACGGCCTTCAGGCGCCGCACAGGGCCGTCAGAGAGCAGGGCCCTCGGGTACACGACGGGGACCATCATCCCGGCGGCGCCCAACGTGATGGGCAGGGCACCGACGCCACCAATGTCTGGACCCGCCTGGAGGGCCAAGCCACCATCTTCGTGGCCGTGGAACACTACGCCCCGGACTGTATGGGTATTCACGCCGCCCGGCCCGGCACCCGCTTCGAGGTCTTGGAGCCCATTTACCAGGTGCTGCGAGCCCGCTTCGGGACCGTGGACCAGGGGATGGCGAGCGGGGTGACCCTGGGCCATGACAACGGCCCGCAGTGCATCAGCGACCGGTTCCAGCAGGAGCTGGCTTTCCTCGGGATCGAGTCCAGCTCCAGCTTCGCTTATGCCCCCGAGGCAACGGCCTCGCCGAGCGGTTCATCCGGACGCTCAAGGAGCAAATGCTGGGCAGGTGCAGACCTTCGACACGGTGGAAGAGCTGCGCCAGGCCCTGCCGGATTTTGCCCGGCGGTATACCGGTGCTGAGTACTCCAGCGCCACGATTCCCGGACTCCGTAGGAAGCTAGGGAGACAGCCCTAGCTGAGCCAGCGGCAACGGCCTAAGGCAATAGTGGGAGTTGGTGTCCAGGACTTCGACCTTATTTAGTGAGAATCTCAGTTTGTCCAGACTGCAAGAAAGGGGCACCTCCCTGGAGACCTTCAGTGCCTTCTGGCCCTGAATTCCGCGACGGATTGGCTAATGTCCTTCCCCAGTTCCCTTGGAGCTGCAAGGTCCTGTTGGCTAAGTCCGGGTTTAGCAAGCTTGCGGCGGATAGGGAGGGGGAGACCCTGAAGCTCCCGCCTGTCCGCTCCGTGAAACGCAGGCGCCGGGGAAGCCGCTTTCGCCCTGGTGGTGATGGTGGTGGGGTTCCTCCTCCAGTTGGTCGGGGCTTAGGCCCATGAGCCCAGGGAACAATCCCCCGATCCAGGCCCAGCTACCGCGCCAGCTCGGTGGAGGACTGCTCGGACCGGGGCAACTACTGGAGCAGGGTTGGCCAGTCGAGATGGGTGTGCGGGCAAGAAGCCATGGCAGCCTCCGGTTGGGGATTCGGGGGCAGGGTGCCGATCAGGTAGGCCCAGGCACAGGCGGGTAGGATTTATCGCTCCCGTCCCGGTCGGGCCATCGCGGCACCCGGGCTGCCCTCCTCGGGTTGGATCCCACCGGCCAACCCAACCACCGTACAACCCGGGCGTGCCCCCTATGTGGAAGACCGTTTTGCTGCTCGGCCTGATCACTTTCTCCGAGGCCACCATCGGGGTTTTCGTGAAGCTTACCGACGGTCGCATCCCCATCCAGACCCTGAACTTCTACGCCCTGGGCTGCGCCGCCGCCTTCCTGATGGCCACCATGCCGCTGGCCACCGGCCGGCGGTTGCAGTTTCCGCGGGGCAATCTCACCGACACCGTCCTCATCGGCGCCTTGATCGCCGCTCAGATCAGCGTGTTCAACTTCGCCATGACCCTCGCGCCCATCGCCAACGTGGTGATCTTCTGGTCGGTGGCGCCCTTTTTCACCTTCCTGTTTTCCTGGCTCTTCCTCGGTGAGCGGGCGCGGGCGAGCTACCTCTGGATCTTCGCCCTGGCCCTGGCGGGGCTGGTGGTGGCCAAGCCGCTGGCCGGCGGGCACATGGCGGGCAATCTGGTGGCGCTGTGCGACGGCGCGGTGTACGCGGCCATGGTCACCTACATGCGCCACGAGGGTAAGACCGAGGCCGGTAGCGACATCGCCTGGTCCATGCTGGTGGGGGCCCTCCTGCTGTCGCCGGCGGTGGTGCTGGCCGGCCCCGGGGCGGTAACCACCACCGTTTCCTACCCGGCCCTGGGCGTGAGCCTGCCGGTGGTGCTGTGGGCCGTGTGCCTCGGGGTGGTCTCCACCGGCTTCGCCTACTTCGGCATCGCCCTGGTCCTCAAGCGCCTGCAGGCCAACCTGTATGCCCTAGTGGATATCATCGTCTCGCCGATAGTGGCGGCCTTCTTCGGCTACCTGATCTTCGGGGAGGTGCCGGCACCCACCGTGATCGTCGGCGGGGCCATGCTGCTCGCCGCCGGTTTCTGGCTGACCCGCGAGATGGCCCGCCAGCGGGTCAGGGAACCGCCGGACAGGGGCGCTTTGGCTTGACGCCCAGTCCGTTTCGATGCGCAGGAACCCAAGGCCAAATTTGCCAGGCTGATGAAAAATCCCGACTCTGACACCCTTCACCCACGCGCACTCTCCTTAAGGAGATCCGGCGTGCGGGCCACCGAGAATCCTCGGGAAACCCTGTTTGCCGCTACGTCTCCCTGGAAGACCGGGTTCCTTCCGACCCTCCGCTTCGTACCGTTCGCCGGATGCTTGATAACGCCCTCCACGGGCTATCCGATCGGCTCGACGAGCTCTACCCCGACCGGGGCAGGTCCCCCAGGGCCCGGTGGCCGGTACGATTTCCCGAACCGCAGGTCCTCCATGCCCCGTACCACCCACGACCGGAATCCCCCGCAGCGGAAGGGCCACGCCCACGCCGGGAAGGCCCCGCCGGACCCCTTGGCGGACTAGCTGGAGGACCTCTATTGCCCGCACTGGGCCGGCGAGCTACCCCCGAATGGTCCATCTGTCTCTGTCCCCACTACGCCCGGCGGATCTGCGACCAGGGGGTATACGGTACCGATTAAGCGTTAACCGGCCCCAGGGATTCCCGAGGCTTCGGTCCGTCCGGAAGGACCTGTCGGCTATGCCTCCCCAAAAGGGCCTAGCCCCGACCGGGGGCGCCGGGCGCGAACGGATCACCGCCGCACCCGGTGCCCATGGGACCGGTCTCAGACAATGTCGTAGCGGTCCGCATTCATCACCTTGTTCCACGCGGCCGCGAAGTCGCGAGCAAACTTCGCCTGCGCATCGTACTGGGCGTAGACCTCGGAGATGGCACGGAGCTGGGAGTTGGAGCCGAAAACCAGATCGACCCGGGTTCCCGTCCACTTCAACTCGCCGGTTTGGCGATCGCGGATCTCGAACTCCTCCTCTTCCTCCGAGGTGGGCACCCACTCATTGCCCATATCGACGAGGTTCACGAAGAAGTCGTTCGACAGGGTCCCCGGGTGGTCAGTGAAGACCCCGTGCTGCGAGCCGCCTACGTTGGCGTTCAGCATCCGCATCCCGCCGATCAGAACCGTCATCTCCGGCGCCGTCAGCCCCAGCAGCTGCGCCCGGTCGAGCAGCATCTCCTCAGGGGCCATGGTGAAGCGGGCCTTCCGGAAGTTCCGGAACCCGTCCGCCTGCGGCTCCAGCGGCTCGAAGGACTCCGCGTCGGTCCACTCCTGCGAGGCATCGGTGCGTCCCGGGTAGAACGGGATCTCGAGCTCGGTCCCGGCCTTCCGGGCGGCTTCCTCCACGGCGGCGTTGCCTCCGAGGACGATCAGATCGGCCAGCGAGACCCGCTTGTTGTCGGACCGGGCGTCGTTGAAGGCCCTCTGCACGCCCTCCAGGGTGTCCAACACCTTGGCTAGCTTCTGCGGCTCATTGACCGGCCAGTCCTTCTGCGGTGCGAGCCGGATGCGCGCCCCGTTGGCACCGCCGCGCTTGTCGGAGCTCCGGAAGGTCGACGCCGAGCCCCACGCGGTGGCGACAAGCTCCGGGATCGACAGGCCGGAGTCGAGCAGCCTCTTCTTGAGCTCGGCGATGTCCCCGTCATCGATGAGCTCATGGTCCACAGGCGGCACCGGGTCCTGCCAGATCAGGTCCTCCTCCGGTACCTCCGGGCCGAGGTAACGGGACTTGGGCCCCATGTCGCGGTGGAGCAGCTTGAACCACGCCCGGGCGAACGCGTCCTCGAGCTCCTCCGGATGCTCGTGGAAGCGCTTCGAGATCCTGGCGAATTCGGGATCCACTTTTAGGGACACATCCGTCGTGAGCATCATCGGCGGATGCTCCTTGGACGGGTTGTGGGCATCGGGGACCATGTCCTGCTCTTCGGTATGCTTCGGGTGCCACTGGTAGTGGCCGGCGGGACTCTTGGCCAGCTCCCACTCGTACTTGAACAGCATGTCGAAGTAGCCCGTGTCCCAGCGCGTGGGCTCGGGCGTCCAGGCGCCCTCGATGGCGCTGGTGACGGTGTTCTCGCCCACGCCGCTGCCGTA
>JAHEOG010000192.1 GCA_018609925.1 Gammaproteobacteria bacterium | reverse complement strand
ATTCCTCGGGGAGCCGCGGCTGGATCTCGAGGTAGCGGTGGTTGATGCTGCGCAGGTCCCATGTGGCCTGTCCCGTGCCCAAGTCCGCACTGGCCTGAGCGAACCCGGTCATGCTGCGAATCATCGCGGCCCTTCCTGCGCCTAGTTGGATCGTGCCGGTCCCATTATCCGTCATGGGCCGAGGAGGCGAAAGCGCGTAAGGGTAGCCGCCGGGTTTGGTACCATGGGCGATCCTTGCCCGAGCACTCCCGGTCCACCTCCCAAGGAGATACCATGCGCTCCGGCGGACGCGCCCCTGACGAGATGCGCCCGGTGCGGCTGGAGCGGGGTTTTACCCAGCAAGCGGAAGGCTCGGTCCTGGCCAGCTTCGGAGATACCCACGTCCTGTGCACGGCCAGCGTGGAGAACCGGGTACCGCCTTTTCTCGTGCGCGGAACAAGCGGCTGGATCCACTCCGAGTACGCCATGCTTCCGCGAGCCACTCCCCAGCGCAATCCCCGGGAGTCCACTCGCGGCGGACCGGGAGGCCGGACCCAGGAGATCCAACGGCTGATCGCCCGGTCTCTGCGCGCAGCCGTGGACCTGGAGGCCCTCGGCAAGCGACAGGTGGTTGTGGACTGCGACGTCCTGCAGGCCGACGGGGGTACCCGCACTGCAGCCATCACAGGGGGCTACGTGGCCTTGCGGGATGCCCTCGAGAAATTGGTTACTCAGGGCATCCTCGCCCGGGCTCCGCTGCACTTCGCGGTTGCCGCGGTTTCCGCCGCGGTGGTTGATGATAATGCCCTTCTGGATCCGGACTACCAAGAGGACGCACGGGCCTCCGTGGACATGAACTTCGTGCTGGCGGACGACGGCCGCCTGGTCGAGGTGCAGGGCACCGCCGAGCAGAGCCCCTTCACGGATCGCCAGATGGAAGCCATGCGCGGTCTGGCCCGCACGGGGGCACCCGAGCTGTTCCGGGCCCAAGAGCGGGCCCCGAGCGAGGGGGGACTGTGACGGAGCGGCTGCAGCTGATGCGGAACGCCCTCCTTGGGGGGCTGAGCCTTTTCCTTGCCGGATGCGCGCCTACACCCCCACCCGAGCCGGGACCAGGGGCCGCACGGTCATGGACCGATCTGCCGGGCTGGGAGGAGGGCACCCAGGCGGGGGCCTGGCGGGCCCTGCTGCGCTCCTGCGGGCACCTGGCCGGGGAGGAGCCCTGGGCCAGCATCTGCGAGGAGGCCGAGCTCTATCCCGATCCCACGGACGCCCAGGTGAGGGCGTTCTTCCGCGCACGGTTCCGGCCTCGACCCGTCTTCGGCCGCCAAGCGCAGCCAAGCGGTTTGATAACCGGCTACTACGAGCCCCTGCTGCACGGGAGCCTGGAGCCCTCCCCCGCCTATCCTCACCCCGTATACGGACCACCCGGGGACTTGGTCCACGTCGATCTGGGCCCCCGGTTCCCAGAGCTCCAGGGGGAGCGTGTTCGAGGCCGGCTGACCCAGGATGGACGGGTGGTGCCCTATTACACCCGAGCCGAGATCGAGGGCGCGGACAATCCCTTAGCCGGGGGAGAGCTGCTGTGGGTCCGCAGCGTCATCGACCGCTTCTTCCTCCATATCCAGGGATCGGGCCGGGTTCGGCTCCCTTCCGGGGAGACCGTGGCCCTGGACTACGCCGACCAGAACGGGCGACGCTACGTCTCCATCGGCCGGATCCTGGCGGAGCGCGGTGAAATGGATCGCGAGGAGGTCACCCTGCCCCGCCTGCGGCAATGGCTGCGCGCCAATCCGGACCAGAGACGGGAGCTGCTGAACGCGAACCCGAGCTACGTCTTCTTCCGGCTCCGGGACCGGGAACCACCCTTGCCCGTGGGCACCTTGGGAAGCCCCCTCACACCATGGCGCTCCATTGCAGTGGACCCCGATTTCGTGCCCCTGGGCTCCCCCGTCTGGCTGACCACCCGGCTACCCGAGACCAGCGATGGGGAGGAGCGCCGGTTCCACCGACTGGTCTTCGCGCAAGACACCGGTGGGGCCATCCAGGGCCCCACCCGGGCCGACTTCTTCTTCGGACAGGGCCGCACCGCCGAGCGACTGGCGGGGCAGATGAAGGAGCAGGGGCGACTCTACCTGCTCACCCCGGCATGGCAATTCGATGACTAATCAGGAAAGGGACGAGGGCATGCGGGAAACAGTGCTGGCCAGCGGCAACCCCGGCAAGCTTTCCGAGCTCTCCGCCCTGCTCGAGCCTCTGGGCTGGCACCTGCGCTCCCAGGCCGATTTCGGGATCGTGGGCGCCGAGGAGACCGGCCTCTCCTTCGTCGAGAACGCCATCCTCAAGGCTCGCCATACCGCCGACGCCACGGGCCGCCCGGCCCTTGCCGACGATTCGGGGATCGTGGTTACGGCCCTGGACGGCCGGCCCGGCATCTACTCGAGCCGCTACGCCGGGACCGAGGCCTCCGATCCGGAGATGCGCCAGAAGGTCCTGGACGAGATGGCGGGCGTCCCAGACGGCGAGCGCGAGGCCCTGTTCTTCTGCGCCCTGGTCCTTCTGCAGCACCCCACCGATCCCTGCCCGGTCATTGCCGAAGGGCGCTGGCACGGGGCCATCGCTCGCCAGGCCACCGGCTCGTACGGATTCGGTTATGACCCCATCTTCTGGGTCCCCGAGCAGAGATGCACGGCCGCCGAGCTAGCGCCCGCTGAGAAGGGCAAGCTCAGTCATCGGGGTCGGGCCCTGCGGGAGCTTCGCCGGCGCCTGGAGACCGGCGAATGAGCCTACCCCGACCCGAGCCGGAGGGGATCCCCCTGAGCGTCTACGTCCACATCCCCTACTGCCTCAAGAAGTGCCCCTACTGCGACTTCAACTCCCACGCCCGCACGGGGGAGCTGCCCGAGGCGGAGTACCTGGCGGCGCTGCGCCGGGAGCTGAGCCAGTGGGCCCCTCGAATCCAGGGCCGGTGGGCGCAATCCATCTTCTTCGGGGGCGGGACGCCGTCTTTGTTCTCCCCGGGGTTTTACGCGGCGATCCTGGAGGAGCTGACCGAGCAGGTGGGCCTCACCGCCGATTGTGAGATCTCCCTGGAGGCCAACCCCGGGGCCGCCGAGGCGGGGCGGTTCGCCGGCTTTCGGGCCGCGGGCATCAATCGGGTCAGCCTCGGCGTCCAGTCGCTGAGCGATGCCCGGTTGGCGGATTTGGGCCGGATCCATTCGGCCCGGGAGGCCCGGGAGGCCGCGGCCTCGGCCCGAAGGGCCGGATTCGACAGCCTCAACCTGGACCTCATGTTCGGACTGCCCGGCCAGGGCCCCGAGGAAGCAACGAGCGAGCTAGATCACCTGCTGGCCCTGGAGCCCGACCATGTTGCCCTCTACCAGCTCACCTTGGAGCCGGGCACCCCTTTTGCCGTGCGGCCACCCCCACTACCGGACGAGGACACCCGGGCCGACACCGAGGAGCAGCTCCGGCAGCGGCTCGATCGGGCCGGCTTCCAGCACTATGAGGTCTCCAACCACGCCCGGCCCGGCCACCAATGCCGCCACAACCGCAATTACTGGGAGCTCGGCGACTATCTCGGCCTGGGCGCCGGTGCCCACGGCAAGCTGACCCTAAACCCCGGCATCCTGCGGACGCGCAGTTATGCCGGACCCGAGGCCTACCTGCGCATGGCCCGGGACGGAGCGGCCACCGCGGAGGCCGCCTGGCAAGACGACAGTGATTGCGTGGCCGATTTCGCCCTGAACACCCTGCGCCTACGGGACGGGGTCCCGGTGGACCTCTTCCCCGAGCGCACCGGTCTGCCCAGCGACCGACTGGATGCCAGCCGCGAGCGGGGAGAGGCAGCGGGCCTGCTGGAACCTCGCGGGGATGCCCTTGTCCCCACGCAGAAAGGACGGGCCTATCTGGACGATCTGGTGGGGCTGTTCCTGGCGGAATAGGAGGATCGGGTGGTGCAGCGGGGTCGAGAAAGGCAGCCCGCAGCGGCGGGGATCCGGGTCTTCGTCTACGGAACCCTGAAGCCGGGCCAGAGGAACTGGAACCGGCTCCTGAGCGGGCGGGTGCACCGTTTCCAGACCGCCCGGATCCGGGGCCGCCTCTACACCCTGCGCCTCGGATTCCCCGCCGCGGTCCCCGCCGACGACTGGATCCAAGGCTACCTTTTGGGCCTGCCCGATTCCGAGCTCCTGGACCGGATCGACGCCCTGGAGGGCTTCCGCCCCGATCGACCCGCCCGCCACAACCGCTACCGCCGGGCGGTGACGCCCTGCTTTTCTCCCACCGGTGCGCCTCTCGGCCGGGCTTACGCCTACTTTATGGACACGGATACCGCCGAGGCGCTAGGAGGCCGACCCCTCCTCGACGGGATCTGGCGGCCCTCCCCGGCCCCGCAAAGGGCTCAGGTGCGCCGGTAGCGGAGATCAAAAACCTCGTGGCCCTGCTCCGCGCCTCTCCCCTCGAACTTGGTCAACGGTCGATCAGGACAGCGCGGGGCAAAGGCGCCCGGCTCGTGGGCATTCACGAACGCGGGGTGGTCCTCCAAGGCGGCCACCATCCACCGGGCGTACTCCTCCCAATCGGTGGCTAGGAAGAGCTCCCCCTTCGGGCGCATGCGCTGGGCCAATAGGTCCAAAAACGGCTGCTGGATCAGGCGCCGCTTGTGGTGGCGGGCCTTGGGCCAGGGATCGGGGAAAAAGATGTAGACGGCGTCCAGGCTGCGCTGGGGTACCCTTTCGGCCAGCAGGGCCACGGCATCGGTGAGGGCAACCCGGACGTTGGGCTGAGGCTCGGCCTCCAGGGCCAGCAGGAGCCTGCCGATCCCCGGGGGATAGACGTCCACCCCCACCCAGTTCCATTCGGGGTACCGGCGGGCCAGGCCCCTGAGGGCCTCGCCGCCGCCGACGCCGATCTCCATGGCCAACGGTGCCTGACGCCCAAAGATCGCCCGCCAATCCAACGGGTCCGGGCCCTCCGGAAGCCCGTACCGGGGCAGGAGCTGGTCCAGGGCCCGGCGCTGGCCCTTGGTCAACCGGCCCTTGCGCAGGGCATAGCTGCGCACGGGCCGCTGGGACCGTTTTACGCCCGGTTGCTCCGGGCTCGAGCTCCCCTCCCCCACAGTCCTACACCTACCTCAAAGGCTGGCTGGCCGTGCCCGCATCCGCAGCACGCAACATCCCCTCCTCCCTGAGACTCGCCCGAACTCCCTGGGCGAGATCGGGATACCGGGGCACCCAGAGAAGCTCCCCTCGGGCCCGGGCATTGCTGCAGCGCCGCGATTCCCGCAGGAAGGATAGGCGCATGGCGCTCAGGCACTCTTCCGCCTCCGCGGGGCTCAGCCAGGGCGGCGGCGAAAGACCCAGGGCGCTAGCCACGGCCTCCTGAAGGGCCCCCTGGCGGTGCTCCGCCCCGTCGCAGCCGTTGTAGACCCGATTGGGCGCGCCTCGATGGAGGGCCGCCCGGATCAGGCCCACCAAGTCGTCCACGTGGATGGGATTGGTGTAGCGGATCTCCGGCCAGTCCACTCGGTAGGCCCCGCCCTCTCGAACCCCCGCCACGGGCAGCCGGCCCGGCCCGTAGATCCCGGCGACCCGGAGTAGGGTCACCGAGGTCCCCGTACGGCGACCGAAGCGGCGCCAGAGGCCCTCGGCATGCATCCGCCGCCGGGCGCGCGCCGTGCCGGGAGCCGGCGGTGAGGTCTCGGAGACCCACGCCCCCGCCCGGTCGCCGTAAACCCCCACCGAGCTGAGATACACTAGGCGCCGGGGGGGATGGCAGGCCAACGCCGAGGCGAGTCGTGCACTACGGGGATCCCGTTCACCGGAGCGGGGCGGGGGTAAGGCCACCACTACCAGGGGTGCCCCCGCCAAGGCAGCGACCCCGTTGCCCGCGTCCAGATCCGTCCAGATGGGGACCGCCCCCGGCGGGAGATGCGGGCGAAGGCGTGCGGGATCCCGGGTCCCGGCCAGGACACGTCGGCCTTCCGCGGCCAAGAGGTGAGCCAGGCGGCAGCCGACGTAGCCGCAACCGGCGATGGCAACCCCAGGGCGGAGGGCGCAGCCACCGGAGTCGGGCCCCTGCTGGCGGAGCCCACCGCCGGGCTCCGGCTCAGCCATGGGGAGGTCCTGCGAGGGCCGGCACAGTGGTGCCCCCGCTTTGGTCCAGCGCGGCAAGACCGCGCCGGCAGCAGGCCAGCGCCTCGTCGGTCTTGCCGCGCTGGCGGTAGAGGTGGCCGATGCGCAGCAGGAGCTCCGGGGACAGACCCTCCAGCTCCGCGGCCTCCGCCAGGTACTGATCCGCCTTGCCCCAGTACTGGGCGCTGATGGCGAGCTGGGCCAGCACCGTCAGCAGGTGGGGATCCTTGGGATGGCCCTCACGCCAGCCTTCCAGACGCTCTAGCAGCTCCCGGGCGGATCCGGGGGCCTCGGGGAGGGCCAGGAAGAGCTCCACCAGGGGCCCAAGCCAATTGCGGCGCAGGGCCTGTTCCAGCAGGCGGCTGGCCTCCTCGGATTGACCTTGATCCAGCAGGTAACGGAAGCGGGGCCCCACCAGGCGCGGATCGTTGCGCTCCCGCCGGCTGGCGCCTTTCCAAAGCCGTTCCAGTCGCTCCCCATCGCCATCCAACCGAGCCGCTTCCAGGGCGCGGCCCCGGGCGGCGCGAGCCAGCTCGTCGGCCTCATCGGAGCCGACCACACCGGCCTTCCGGGCCTTGGGCAAGATGCGCAGGACCGCCTCGTGATCCTCCAGCTCCCGGTAGAGCTGGAGAAGGCGCTCCAGGACCCGGGAATTCTCATGCGGGCCGTGTTCCAGATCCGCCAGCAGGGTCAGGGCGTGCTCGCGACGCCCTGCCTCCCGTTCGATCTCGGCCCGCAACAGGGTCCCCGCGGGATCATCGGCCTCCCATCCCGCTTGGAGCCGATCCAAATAGGCCTCCGCCTGATCCGAGGCTCCCGCCTGGTAGGCCGCACGAGCGGCCTCCAGGTAGTAAGCGGCCGGGGCCTCGGCGAGCTCGGCCCCTTGGATCAAGAGACGCTGAGCCTTTTGGGGCTCCCCCCGCTCCAGGGCCAGTAGGCCGTTCTGCAGCAGCTCCAGGGTCCGGCGCTGGGAGCGCCGGGATCGCCCTTCGGCAATCCGCTGCGGGATCCGCCGGGTGGCCGACAGCACCCCCCAGACCCCCCATCCCAGGACCAGCAGACCCACCACCGCCACAGCCCCGAGGGCGGCGGTGGTCTCGAGCACCCAGGGTCCGACCTGGACGAGTACGTACCCCGGTCCTTCCCCGAGCAGCGTCACCACCGCCACGCCCAAAACCAGGACAAGGCCGATCTTGATCACAAGCCGCACTAGTCGGCCCGCTCTTTGCGAATACGCCGGAAGGCCTCAAGGGGCTGGTCCAGCTCGGGCACCTTGGTCCGCACCGGGCGTGCCTGGAGCTCCTCCAGGGCACTGCTCATGGCCGCGACGTCGTCGTTTTCCGGATCGAAGAAGCGTCCGGTCCAATCCCGGGCCTTGGCCAGGGCGTCTTCATAGACCTGCCCACGCCCCTGGAGCGCCGCCACCTTGGCCGACTGCAGGGTCAGCACCAGGTTGTGCCGCAGATAGACGGCCTGATCGGGGGGCAACAGGGGCTCGACCTCTTCCGTCGTCCGCCGCAGGCGCACAAGGCCCTTGAGGTCCTCCCAGAAGGCCCCCGCCCCCGAACGGATCCGCTGCCAAAGGGAGTCCCTAGCCTCTCCCCCGCTGTCCGGCCTGTCCCCCGGAGGCGCCTCGACCGGGGCCCTGTCGCGGCGATCGAGGGGCAAGGTCAGGGCGGCTTCCTCCAGGCTGCCCAGGCGGAGGACGATCCCGGGAATATCGGCAGCCGGGGTCTGCTCAAGCCGCGTTATGGCGTCCTGGATGGCCTGCCGGGCATTCAACCAGGCGGGATCCTTCAGCTCGCGCAGGAGGGTGTCGGCCTCTTCCAGGGCCGTCCGGGCCGCCGCGGGGTCTTCCTCTAGACGGGCGACGCGATTCGCTGCGAGGAGTAGCCCCTCGATCCGCTCCATGCGCCAGTAGGTGGGACCGCCCTCGATCCGTTGCCGCAGCTCATCGGTGGCCTCCTGGAGGGTATCGAGGCGGGTGGCAAGCTCCGCCGTCCGGTCGGTGGCCTCCGCCTGGCGTTGTCCGAGGCCTTCTAGCTCGCTTCCCAGGCGGGAGATGTCCGACCGGAGCTGCAACCGGGCCGTTTCGGCAGCGGAGAGGCCCTCCTGGGTCGCCGTCAAGCGGTTTTCCAGCCGCCAATAGGCGTAACCGCCTGCACCCCCCACGGCCAGGGCCAGCACCAGCGCCAACACCCCCAGCCAGAGCCCTGCGCGCCCGGACCGGCGGTCGGGGCCACCACCCTCTT